>CAZEMY010000035.1:0-12982 GCA_964513405.1 uncultured Desulfobulbaceae bacterium | reverse complement strand
TTCCCCAACTATATGTTCCGGTAAATCAAATAAATCCTCATAAACCGCATATTTTAAAGCTGTCTCGTTCATCTCTTGCCTCCGGCTTCTGAAGTTAACTGGTGGACTGTGATGGGACATGGCTGGCAATAATCGGACAGACACAGGGGGCTTGCCCCTGCCTGTTGTCGCCCTGTCACCTGCCACCTAGCTTCTGGCTTTTGTCATAAAGACAATTCAATCTTTTCTCTAATTCTAACCGATATTCCTCTACTTCATCACCCTTTATTTTATCGGGAACAAACATCGGTTCACCATAATAAAAAAATATCCGGGAAAACGGCAGAGGCAGGACTGTTTTATCCCATGAATTAAAAACTATTGTTTTAGAACAAGACCAGACCATGGGCAGTATCGGTCGGCCGGAACGGGAGGCAAGGAGAACCGCCCCAGCCTGGGCCCTGCGGGGCGGTCCCTGGGAACCATCGGCAACAATACCCGCATTTTTCCCTGACCTTACTTCCCGAAGGAGCCGTTTAAGTCCGCTCACCCCCCGACGATTGGCAGAACCCCGCACAGGGGTATGTCCCTGCAACTCAAGTAACCTGGCAATATACTCACCATCTTTGCTGGCACTGACCATGATTGCCGCCGGAAAAGAGCGAAGATGATAAAAGAGATAAAAAATGGAATAGTGCCAGAATGTAGCAATCCCGCCACCACAACTTACAAACTCCTGCAAATACTCCTCTCCTGAGACCGTCACCCGGCAGCTGCCAAACCAGAGGCGGGACAAGCCGGAAAATAATCCTGGCAGTACAGATAACGATATCTTGTAAAAAAAAGAATCAGCCAACTTCCAGCTCCAGTTTTTTTAGTTCGTTCACCTGATCCCGATAAGCGGCAGCCTCTTCAAAGGCAAGTTTTTCAGCCGCCGCCTTCATCATTTTCTCCAGTTTTTTAATCTCAGCCCTTAAATCAGACAAATTACTATACACCACTTCGGGCTCAGCCGCCTGAAGTAAACCATTATCCGCCCTGACCTTACCATACTCGGTCGGTTGCCACCCGGATGCCCTAAGGTGGGTCGCCATTGAATCCTTAACTTCAGAACAAATGGTACAGGGAGTAATATTATGCTCACGATTATGCTCTGCCTGAATAATCCGCCTTCGCCTGGTTTCATCAATGGTGTACTGCATGGACTTGGTTATGGTATCCGCATAGAGGATAACCCTGCCATGGGCATTTCTTGCTGCCCGCCCGCAGGTCTGAACGAGGGAGCGTTTAGAGCGGAGAAAACCCTCTTTGTCCGCATCTAAAATCGCCACCAGAGAAACTTCGGGGATATCCAATCCTTCCCTGAGAAGATTAATTCCGATTAAAACATTATATTCACCATTGCGAAGATCCCGAATCAGCTCCACACGCTCCAGAGTTTTGATATCGGAATGAAGATACCTGACCTTGACCCCGACATTCTCGTAATATTCAGTAAGTTCTTCAGACATCCGCTTGGTCAGGGTGGTCACCAGTACTGCTTCATCCTGCTCCGTGCATATTCTGATCTGCTCAAGAAGATCATCGACCTGATTCGTGGCAGGTCGTACCTCTATTTCAGGATCAAGCAGACCTGTGGGGCGGATTAACTGCTCAATCACCCGCTCACCCGCCTTTTCCAGTTCATATAACCCTGGAGTGGCTGAAACATAAACAACCTGGTGAAGTCTTTTTTCAAATTCATCAAAACGCAGGGGTCGGTTATCAAGGGCAGAAGGCAGGCGGAAGCCAAAATTTACCAGGGTGGTTTTCCGGGAACGGTCACCATTATACATGCCCCCCACCTGGGAAACCGCAATATGCGACTCGTCAATTATCATCAGGTAATCGTCGGGAAAATAATCAAGAAGATTAGGAGGAGCCATTCCGGGCGGTTTACCGGTTAGATGACGGCTGTAATTCTCAATACCGTTGCAGTAACCAAGCTCGGAAATCATTTCCAGATCAAACATGGTTCGCTGCTCTAACCGTTGGGCTTCAACCAGTTTGTTTTCCCCATGCAACTCCTCTAACCTTTCCCTAAGCTCATCTTTAATGGTTCGCATTGCCCGGCTCAGGTTTTCCTGACTGGTAACAAAATGACTGCCCGGAAAAACCGTGTATTCTTTCAGGTCAGCGACCACCACCCCCCGCAGGGGATCAATCACAGTAATGGCATCAATGGTATCGCCAAAAAACTCCACCCGCAAAGCGTTGTTTTCTTCATGGGCAGGGAATATTTCAATCACATCACCCCGTACCCGAAATGTAGAGCGATGAAAGGAATATTCGTTCCGTTCATAAAGCATAAATGCCAACCGCCGCAGGACATCCTCCATGGGGAAATCTTCTCCAACCTGAAGGAGCAGATGCATATTTTTGTACTCATCCGGCGAACCCAGACCATAAATACAGGAAACTGAAGCGACGATCAGAACATCTTCACGGGTAAGCAGGGAACGGGTAGCGGAATGACGCATCTTGTCAATGGCATCGTTGACCGCGGAATCTTTTTCAATATAGGTATCAGAGGCGGGAATATATGCCTCGGGCTGGTAATAATCATAATAGGAAACAAAATATTCCACCGCATTATGGGGGAACAACTTCTTAAACTCAGAAAAAAGCTGGGCAGCAAGAGTCTTGTTAGGAGCAAGAACCAGAGCCGGTTTCTGTATCCTGTTAACCACCTGGGCCATGGTAAAGGTCTTGCCGCTGCCGGTTACCCCAAGAAGAACCTGATCCCGAACCCCTTCTTTTAGACCGCTAACCAAGGCATCTATGGCACCGGGCTGGTCACCGGCAGGACTGAAATCACTGACAAGTTGAAAGGGAGTATCCATAACCAGTGAGAATACTCTCTTTCAAATGGAAAGGCAATAACCCAACTACTGTAGATCTCAGGAAGATTTATTCTGGCAAGAGGCACAGAAGATCGCATAAAAAAACTGTCTACTTTTACTTGACCACTCCATTGATGGATGGACGACATTATGACATACCGGAAAGCCTAAAAAAAGATGCGGTTGGTGTGCTGCTTACTCTTAAGAGAGTGTTACCGATGCCGAGAACCGCACAATCAGCAACCATTATCCAGCCGGTCTAACAACACTTCCATTTTCCTGATATCTCCCATGTTGGTCAGCAACACGCTTAACACCATATTTTTGTACCAATTGGATATGGACACTCTGCCACCTTCAAGAACCACTACACATCTCTTCAAAGAGCTGCCGCTATGCTCTCCCACATTGATCATTGAGAATGCACAACTCATCAGGAAAGGAGTAAATTTATCCACCGTGGAAACTCCATCCTTATCCGAACGGTTTTTACCATTATGACCGGCCTGGGCAATTATATTTCCCCGCCTGTTTAAAAGAATATAATGGATAACTCGCTCTGATTTTTCAAAGAAGTTCACAAGTTCCTGAAGAGAAATCTGTCGAGGTTCTGATATCTTTTTTTCTTTTTCACAGGTTTTTTGCTGTTCATCATGGATTAGAGAGGCCTGAAGCAAGACATGGGATAAGGGGACATCGATCCTGACTGGCCGCTCAACCGGCGGCTCAATGGAAAAAGAGACAAATTTCTGCACACAAAGTATATAAGCTGCATCTAATCCACACTTATTTTCATATTCGGCATCAACGAGAAGACCATCAGCAAAAAAAAGAGAGCCTTTCCGCTGCCCATCTTTTTTTATGGAGACTGTAGCCGTAACCTTGTCCATCTCAATTATCTGCAGAAATGACTGCAGGGACACACCTGTAGACGCGTTATTTTTTACTGTTTGCATGTTTTTATTTTTTAAAGGTGATAGTCGGATTACGCTAAATCCTTGCCATTATATATTTTTTGGGTTTGATTGCAGTCTTCTCTGTTTATCATCTTTTTGCGTTGTATGTGCTAATCCGACCTACGCATCTAAACCTTTCTCTTATGTAGAATATCCAGGCAACTCCTTGCCTGTTGCATAAAACCATTCAATATATTACGAGAAAAGAAGTCATAAATTTACAGCAACCTTTCACCCCGCAAGCCTTTACCTTGCCACTCATATCTATTATAGTACAAAATCGTAACCGTAATCAAAGAATAATAAAAAAAAATACGAAATAAAATGGAAGAAAAACAGGAAGAATGGACAACAGAAAATGCTCTGCGGGTACTCAACCATCCAAGCGTGGACAGCAAACTCTGGGCAGACGCTGTGGAGTGGTTGATGCTGTATGGCCCGCAGGAAATAAAAGAGTTATTGGCACAGGCTTCAGGTCAGGCAACAAAAAACAGCTTTCCCGAGTTGAAAACCACAGGATGCACCACGGACGGAGAACCATGTTACACAATTACAGACTTGGCAAAATCACTTAATATTCCAGCGGAAGAGGCTGCCAAAATTATTTCTGAAAAAGAAAAGCAGCACGGTATCCGCCAACTTTTTGACAAGAACGAGACTGGTAAACTGCAATGAATCATTTTACCATTGCCTCTAATCTCTGTAAAATGGCACGACGGGTGTTGTTCTGCTGACCAAGGAGAATAACAAAGGGTTTACCGTTGCCAAGGTATCCGGCGTAATTGTAAATTCCCCTCATGGTTCCACTTTTAAGAAAAGTATTATTTCGTTTCCTTAACAGGTGTGCATATGGCTTAAACGCTGATAACAACTCAAGTGTTTCCCGAACTGTTACCCTGTTATAGCGTGAGAGACCAGCTCCCTCGTTAATGACAATTGAAGCAGTTATTTCATCTCCGAGCTTACTACTCAAAACTTCCCTGACAGCCAAGTCAGCCTTGCTCCAGGTGGCAGGATAACCAAACCGTTCTGCCCCGACCACAAGATAAACCAGGTTGGCAATAAAATTATTGGAATACTTTAACATGGCCTGTAAAGCTTCCTCCATGCTTTTTGTGTTCTCGTGGATGTACAACAGTCTTGCTGAATGAGGAACAATCATCCGGTCATGGTGTCCGTAAACAGAAATCCCTTCTTTTCTCATAATGGCAGCAAACAACTCCCCACTGAGCCGGGCAATTTTTTCTTCTTCCTGACATCCCCGTGGGCAGATATTGATTAAGTGGTTACCTGAACGATAATCATGGGCAAGAATACTCATTATCGGCAAATCAGGTGTCTGGCGAGCATCGGAGCTAGCCTGCCCTCCTTTGGAAATCCGCATGGAAACAGTATTGAAATTAACCGAGGTAGCCCCGACAGGTGCATCGTAAGGGTTATCGCTGTTCTCCCGCCCAGGTGGTTGATACTCCAAGGCAAATGCTGAGTCATCAATAAAAATATTGTTTACGGTTTTCAGCCCCAGTTCAGACAGCCTGCTGCTTATCAATGACACCTCTTCACTGATAAGAAACGGGTCTCCGTAACTGCGGATATAAAGGTTATTTTCAAAATCAAGAAAAAAATGTGTTTTAAAACGGTAATCACCGCCCAAAACCTCCATGGCGGCAAGAGCAGTGGCTATTTTGACAATGGAAGCAGGAATCAGAGGCTTATCGGGATTACAGCCAGTGATCAGCTCACCGCTACCATCGCCCACGCCCCACGCTCCCCTGCTGATAAGATCAGGAAAAGATGGACAGGATTCCATGGTGGCAGCCTGTCCATGGTGAACAGAAAAGAAAGGAAGGGTGAAAAGCATGGCAACTATAAGAATATAAAAAATAAAACGGTTATTTCCAGTTTTGTGTTTCATGCTTTCCCGCCCTGTTGTTTTTTTGTTTATATAATTTTTAAACAGTTACAAAAACAAAAACAAAAAATTATGTGATTCTGGGAAGCCCTGCCAGAGATTTCTCAATCTGCTCCTTTGGATATGAGTAATCATGGAGTTCACCAGCAAAATAACTATCATAGGCAGCCATATCTATTAAACCATGTCCGGAAAAATTAAACAAAATGGTTTTAGGATTATCCGGCTCTTTCATGGCCTCGATAATGGCACCCCTAATGGCATGAGTAGTTTCCGGAGCGGGAATAATCCCCTCGGTACGGGCAAAAAGTACCCCCGCCTCAAAACATTCAAGCTGATGAACGCTCTTTGGAGTAACTATATCATCCCGGATCAGAGCAGAAACTATCGGTGCCATACCATGATAACGCAAACCGCCGGCATGGATACCGGGCGGCATGAAGTCATGACCAAGTGTATACATGTAAAGAAGTGGAGTCATCATCCTTACATCACCGGAATCATAGGCAAGTTTACCGGCGGTCATGGTCGGGCATGAGTTTGGTTCATAACCGACAAGCTCAATTTTTTTTCCATCAAGATAATCCGGGACAAAGGGTGCAATCAAACCGGCAAAATTGGAACCACCACCACAGCAACCAACCACCACATCCGGGTATTCTCCGATAATTTCCAACTGTTTCTTTGCCTCAAGACCAATAACCGATTGGTGAAGAACCACATGGTTAAGCACTGAGCCAAGGGCATAGTTGGTATTTTCACTTCTGAGAGCATCTGCAAGAGCCTCGGAGATGGCAATGGCAAGTGAACCCGGAGTGTCCGGGTCAGCAGCGAGAATTTCCCGGCCGGTTTTGGTGTCAGGACTGGGGCTGGCAACAATATCAGCACCAAAGGTTTCCATAATTGATTTGCGGTACGGTTTCTGATTATAAGAGCACCGCACCATGTAAACTTTACACTCAAGCCCAAACTTTGAGGTCGCCATGGACAGAGCCGAACCCCACTGCCCGGCTCCGGTTTCCGTGGTCAACCGTTTTATTCCTTCCCGCTTGTTATAGTACGCCTGGGGGACAGCTGAGTTTGTCTTGTGACTGCCCACCGGTGATACGCCCTCGTTTTTGAAATATATTTTCGCTTTTGTGCCAAGTGCCTCTTCAAGCTTATTGGCTCTGACAAGCGGTGCAGGTCTCCATATTCTATAAATTTCCTGCACTTCTTCAGGAATTGTTATCAATCTCTCACTACTCATTTCCTGCTCAAGGAGTCCTTCCGGAAAAATAGCCGAGAGTTTTTCCGGCCCTATGGGCTTTAGAGTTTCAGGGTCAAGGGGTGACTCCATACCACCGGGAATATCCGGCACAACATTGTACCAGCTCTTTGGCATCTCATCTTCCCGCAACAATATCTTTTTCATAGATCATCCTTTTTGAATTATTTTTTTAAAAAAAGACAGAAAGATTATCACCCCCCTGTCACCACCACCTGCCTCTTGCTCATTTTAGTTATCCTGGTAAGAAGAGTATGCCTCTTAGACATACCAAGTATTTTCTCCAAAAAATCAAAGGGAGTCAGTCCCGCCTGCCCGTGACGATGAACAAGAATAAATTCCATTTCCCCGCTATTCTCTCTGCAATGCACTGATTTAACAAGGGGACGAACATCAAGCCGACGGAGTTTTCTTTTTCTTATTTTCTCAAGAATCCACTCTTTTTCAGCAAAAAAACTATCCAACCGCTCTTCAATCTCTGCCATAACAACCCCATCCGGCAAGACCGCCATATAGGTTACTTCCATATCCGCCTGCTCAAATTTCTGCACCGGCTTAATTTCCTGAATACGGATGGTCTCCGGGAACTCATAGTTAAGCTTGATAATGGTTTTGCCGGCACTGGTAATCGGTCTTGCCAGCTCCACATCAAAAAACTCAACCATACTCTCAAGCCCAACCGGCAGAGCCTGACTAAACGATACTTTTGGAGAGGGATTATAGCCCTGGGAAAAAAGAACCGGCAAACCAGCCCGATGAAGAACCCGGAAAACCAGCTGCAATAAATCAAGATGACCATAAAAACGACTGTCACCGAGACGGGAATAATGGAAACGATAACGAAATTTTGTTTCGTTCTGATTATCAGCCCTGCTGCTCTTTGCCTGGCTTGATAAAGGAGTATGCCCCGAGTCTTTTTTTACGATACTTCTTTTATTTTTATTTTGATTATGAACAACCGGTTTTACAGTTTTAAAATCGCACAGCCCGCATTTCTGGCAGCCATGGTTCCGGCAGTCGGGGGTATAAGTTCTCTCCACGGCTTTTTGCCATTCCTGCTCCAAAAAAGCTCTCTCCACTCCACAATCAATATGATCCCAGGGGAGCGGCTCTGTCATCGTTTTACCGGCAAGATATGATTCCAAAACAATACCGCATTGCTCTGCTGCCAACCGCCATTGCTGGAGATTAAAATGCTCTGACCAGCCATCAAAACGAACTCCCCGTTGCCACGCTTTCTCTATAAGATGAGAAAGACGGCGATCACCACGGGAAAAGACCCCTTCGAGAAAAGATACCTGAATATCGTTTGTTTTTAGTTTAATGCCCTTGCGTGGCATCAGTTTCCTCAATATATTCAGCCGTTCCCGGGCATCATCAATGGACAACTGGGCCTGCCACTGAAAAGGGGTATGAGGCTTTGGCACAAAGGTGGCAACGCTGACATTTATCTGAGCTCTCGCACCTGGTCCAGCAGCTTCTTTTGCTTTTTTTACCAGTTCAACAATACCTTCCACATCTTCCATGGTTTCAGTGGGCAGACCAATCATAAAATAAAACTTAATCAGGTTCCAGCCTGCCCCAAAGGCATCCTCGCAGGTTGAGAGTAAATCCGATTCACTTATTCCCTTGTTAATTACCTCTCGGAGACGATCTGTGCCTGCTTCCGGAGCCACGGTAAACCCGGTTTTGCGAACCCGCTTAATCTGCTCAATAATTTCCGGGGTTAGAGTACCGACCCGCATGGAAGGCATGGATACGGAGACAAACTCATCTGCAAACCTGTCCATAAGTTTAATCAGTAACTCCGGCAAACAGGAGTAATCACCGGTGGACAGGGAAAGTAGAGCCAGTTCATCAAAGCCGGTGGCAGCAATCCCCTCCTCGGCAATTGCAAAAATTTCATCTACTGTCCTCTCCCTCGCCGGACGATAAATCATCCCCGCCTGACAAAACCGGCAGCCACGGGTGCAGCCCCTCGCTATTTCTATGCCCAGCCGATCATGAACAGGTTTGACCACAGGAACCAGAGGGCGTCCCGATGAACAGGCCGGCAACAACTCCGGCAACACCCGCCTTCTTACCTGTGTATAGCCATCCTTGAGCGGCCGGATACCCATAAATTTATCGCCGACATATTGGGGTTCAAAAAAGCATGGCACATAAATTCCATCAATTTCTGCCAGCCGGGACAATATTTCCCGTTTACCAACCCCCTCCTCTTTACCGGCAAGGACAATCCTGCCCATCTCTATAACCGCCTCTTCCCCGTCACCAATAACAATGGCATCAAAAAAATCAGCTACCGGTTCCGGGTTAAAGCTGCAACTTCCCCCTCCGGTTACTAATGGATATTCGTCGTTATCAAGACGATCTTTTGCCAGAAAAGGCAGCCCTGCCCGGTCAAGTATGGTGAGGATATTTGTATAACAAAGTTCATAAGGCAAAGTTATGCCAAGAATATCGAAATCTGCAAGAGAACGGCGGGATTCGATACTGAACAATGGAACGGCATGCTCTTGCAGCAGTTTCTCCATATCCAGGTCAGGGGCATAACATCTCTCGGCAAGAAAATTATCCTCACTGTTTACAAGATGATAAAGAACCTGCAATCCATGATGAGACATACCTATTTCATAGAGATCAGGAAATATAAAACAGAATCTTAATGAAATCTGCTCCCAGTCTTTGCAGACAGCACCAAGCTCACCACCGCTGTAGCGACCTGGTTTCTTAACAAAAGGAAGAATAGTTCCAAGATCAATGCCTCCTGCCCCCACCTTGTTTTTATTTTGATTACACCTTAAGTTATCTTTGAAGGAGGCCACAGTTTCGTTATTTTCTAATCCGGATATATCTTGTTTCATTGACTCTCAGGAGTTGTTTTGGTATTATTTTTGCAGAATAATAAAAAGTTTTTCAGGGGGCATCCCTCTATCGAGACATTAAGAAATGGTAACTGTTCAGGAGCACCTCACGGAGTCTACGCTTACCTCTTCGCCCATTTAAGCCTGCTTGAGTAGCAATAGTACGCTGCACAGGCTTAAAAGAGCAAATATGAACCACTCCTGAACAGTTACAGTACACAGTTAAGGGTAATTTGTTGCCCATCCTGAATAGTTACAAGAAATGTACATTAAAAAATCTCATCCAGCTCTATAACACCTTTACTGTAAAAACGAATCTTCAAACTTTATCAAAAACTGGCGTTTTTTACTATCTGTCACATAAATGGAATATTTTCCCATGAAAAAACATTCTTTTCTTTTTTTTCTTCCCATAGCACTAATTTTCTCTCTCTTAGTAAGTCAGCATCTATATGGTGCTGCTGACCAGACAGAACCTGTCCTGAAAGAGATCAAATTTGTGTCCATCACAGCGGAACATGAGCAGATAACTTTTCTGTTTGACGATTCATCAGTAGCAAGGATATTCACTTTTAACGGGGAAAAACCACGAATTATTGTTGACTTACCGGAAACTGTACCTGCCATAACATTGGCAAACACTATCAAAACAGGTGGTAAGCTTGTTGAACGGATTAGAATGGGAATCCATAAAGGAGATAAAGCAAAGACCAGGATAGTTCTGGATCTCGCCCTGGATATGGAAATTTCATATAAACGAACAGTTGACAGGGAAAACGACTTGTTGGTTCTCTCTGTTTACAGAACAGGAAGCGAACCTGAGCTGCCACAGGTTGGACACACCACGCCTGATACGCAAAAACTTCTGTCAGATCACCCTGATAAAGAAACAAAGGAAGAGGATATAAAAGGGGGAATGCCTGAAAGCACAGAAAAGGATATTAAGGAGAAACTCCAAGAACCTCTATCCGCCCCACCTGCCCCACCTGAAAAAAGAGAGACGGAGGAAACAAAAACCGTTGAACCCGTTTTACCGGTAGAACCTGTAGAGCCGGCAGAATTGGCAAAACCTGCGGAAACAAAAAACACAACCACCCCCATCCTCCACTCAATCAGTTTTGACAACTCAACCGGCAAAGGGGAAATGGTTCAATTTCAGCTCAATGGATTTTATCCGCCAAAAGTTGTCGCAATTGAAGAAGGAACCCCAAGAGTAATATGCGACTTTAAAAACACAACCCTTGCCGTACCCATTGCAGATATTATCAAATCAGACAGTCAATTTATTAAATCAATCAGGGTCGGCAAGCATGATGATCCTGACAAAATCAGAGTGGTTATTGATTTGGCACCTGACAATAATTACGACCTTAAACAAATCTTTTTCAAAGAAGACAATATGTTTGTTATTATTGTCAACTCGACAGGCAAATGACTTTCTCTGGAAGGACAATCAGGTAACTTGTCCGTACAACGCCGCAATTTTATCCCCTTGGTGGACACGCTTACGATTAAGGTATTGGTTTCTGCAACATCATTTTACATCTTTCCAGTCTAATCAACTTTATCCAGTATCTTTTCTATCACATTCTTATTCAAACTTTTTTCCAACGCAACAGAAGTCGCATGAAGCGTCACTGAAATAATGCATGAAGCGTCACTGAAATAATTATTCCCGTAAGCATCAGTCCGAGCAGTGCAATGATTACAGATATAACTTTTGATGTTTTCTTTAGCGGACGAATATCACCGTAACCAACCGTTGTTGCGGTTATAAGTGACCAATACAGACCATCGAATCTCTTCCATTCTTCGACACTGCTAACGATTTGTCCCAAGGCAATAATCAAAAGAGTAAACAAAATCAACAACGGTGCAACCAGGTAAATAAACAAGAAAAACAGTTCGATAAATATAATTGTAAATGCCATAAGTACTTATCCATTTGTTTTACCAATTTCCACCCAGCGACAAGTGCAAATTGATTCTTTGTTCCAGTTGGCTACGTTGAACTGATAACAAATCGCTCTCGGCATCAATGGCCTGTCGTTGAATTTGGAGGGTGTCCATTAAATCACTTTCACCTTCTTTGTAGCGTAGATCAGCTATTTGGTAGGCTCTTTTGCTTTGAATGTAAGCTTCTGTCAACGCTGATTCACGAGCCGCCAGAACTCGTCCCAGATCAAGATTGTTTTCCACTTCTGAAAAAGCCGTCAGGGTCTTTTGTGCGTAGTTTAATATGGCCTGCTTCTGTTCTACCGTGGCTATCTCAACATCAATCCTGCGCATCCCCCCATCAAACAGAGGAGCCATAAAATTAGCCGCCAGCTGCCAGGCAGTATTGGACGGGTCAAGAGAAGGCCGGGAGTTGGCAAAACCACTTGCTGAGCCAGTTAGTGCAAACCTGGGCAACCGAGCCGCTTTAGCTTGATCTGTAGCATCAAACGCTGAAGCTACCTGCCTCTCAGCAGCAATAATATCGGGGCGGCGTTCTAAAATTTCGGATGGAATACCGGCGGGTGGTGATGGTGGCAAATCGGGAAGGACACTGCCTATCTCCAGCTCCGCATCTGGGTATCGCCCCAATAATACTTCTAATCCTCGTATAGCATCGCTTTTCATACCTTCAACTCTGACAAGTCTGTCTTTTGCAAATGCCATATTCGCACGGTTTATTGCAACATCCTGAGCCGAAGACAAACCAAAGTCAAATTTGCTCTGGGTAATGCTCATGGTCTTTTCAATAATTCCTAAATTCTTGTGTTCTATGTCAGCCTGCAATTTAGCTTCAATTACTTTAAAATAGGCTTTCGCAATATTTGCACTCAATGAGTGTTGCAAAAAAATGTAATCTGCTTCTGCCGCTTGAGCGTGTGCCTCTGCCGCATGAACACCTGATCGTATGCGTCCCCAAACATCCAGCTCCCAACTGACCTGCACCCCCAGGATGACATTAGATTCAGGAGCTTCACTTGATTGCACTCCATCCAATAACAGGTCTGCAGTGGGTTGCAACCCCGCACCTGATCTCCTCGCTAACAACCACGCTTTTTCCATATTGCCTGATGCTGCCTGTAGATCAATATTGTTGGACGAAGCCGCTACGCGGAGACATCCCA
>CAZEMY010000034.1:0-13102 GCA_964513405.1 uncultured Desulfobulbaceae bacterium | reverse complement strand
TATTATAAACCTTGTAGAATCCCATAAACGCTTCCAGATAACTGGTCAGTACCTGCAAATCCTTTGGTTTTTGCACCTGCTCTATCCCGCAGCGAATACGGTCAACAAAACTTTGCGATACCAGGTTACGCCCTTTGGCATACGCCACCTTTGCCACCACCATATGTACCTGGGGAAGAATAAGTTTCCAGTCGCTGTCATTTGACATAGCAAGGGTGTTCAGCCTTACTATCTCGTCAAAAAACTTGCGTAACTGGCTACCATTGTTAGTTTTTCGACTTGCCTCGCCATTAATCTTTTTGGCAAACTCATCCGCCTCTTTGGAAAAGAGGTAAGGGTCAAGTTCCCCGGTTTCTTTATTTTTCCATAGTTTCCATTCACCCATCGACAATCCTCCCGCCATTTGTTTTTTTGTTTTTTTGTTTGCCCGTCACTCTCCGCCAATAGAGACTCAACCGGGCGAACCTTGTCTTCGTCCCTGTTCCTCTATTAATAGAGGAACTCGTTTTTGCATTCATTACACCCTTTTTGAGTACCGGACATCTAACGCCTGTCATAAAGCAGATGCCAGAGAGGTATCCGCATTGCTCCACCATACTGTTTAAGCCAGCCCGCCATAAGCCCCACTTCTGCCATGGCCTGTTCCCTTTCCTGCTCCCTGTTTTTACCTTTTATGGACAAGTTTATATTTCGTTGCAGGGAATAGCTGAACAGGGATTCCCATTTCATTGCATCGATGTCATCGAGATAGACTTTTTTACCGCTAAGGGCAATTTCCAGCCTCTGGGCAAGGGTAATCAGATGATTGAAGCGGTACATCATGGAAGCACTGATATACTTTTTTTCATCAAGCCAGGACTGCATGGTATCACGATTATCCAAGAGGACCCGGAGTTCACCCCAGCGCACCGTATGACCAAACATGGTCACTGAATCCTTGTCCTCCCGCTCCTTTGCCTGCTCCAGGGCATCTTCCGCCGCTGCCGCCAGCTTATCCACCGGTACATGGGGTTTATGGACAGTTATTCCAGCGGAAAAAGTGATTTTTTTATTGCCTGCCACAAAATCAGTAAACTTTTCCCTTAGATAACTGGCAAGATATGCCATCCGGTTCCAGGGACCGATAAGAAAAAGGTCGTCCCCGCCGGCAAAAACCGTATAGACATCCCTGAATTTTTCTTCTCTCTCCAGGAGTTCAGGCAGGTAAATTGAAAAGAAGCTGTCAAGCTGGCGGCTCAAGGTTGCCATTCTGGAAATACTAAACCATTCTTCCGGCAACCCGCATCCCATCAGCAGACCCAGATTATCCACATCCGCCTTGAGAATCCCGATTGCTTCAGTACCCTTGTAACTACCCTTACCTTTATCGTAGAGTTTTGCAGTAATGGCAATATGGGAAAAACTTTTCGGATCACCGACTCTTATCTGATCAATCATGTCCAGGGCTTTGTCTTCCCCGCGACTACTTGTCAGGAAACGGTCATCACCATGCTCATCCGCCTCCGTGTAACAGGGGACATAACCGCTTAAAGGCTGCATGGTAACGGTACTGAACAAACTGCCGTTACCCTTGACCCTGAACTGATATTTTCTGATAATTGTCGAGTTGGCGGGCAGCTTGCCGGAATTACCGGCAAATACAAGCTGATAACGGTCAAAAACCGGGCGGAGCAGACCGATTTTTTTACCATCCCCCTCTTTCGCCCCCTGATTATCCACCACCATGATTATATCTTCTCTAACCAGTCCGGTTCCAAGCATGACATGGTCCCGACAGACTGCACAGGCGACAGTTTTGTCTTTTAGCACCTTGCGATCCCTTGAAGCCTCGGCCTCGGCCGCCCGCTTTCCACATAAACCGCAGAGGGGACGCTCAAGGCTGCTATCAAAGGAATCAAAATAATCCTCCACCACTCCGCCATAGCGGGAAAAATCCAGGCGCTGCTTCTTGACAGCCTGAACATCCTGGAGATGGCGGTCATACAGTTCCCCGTAAGAACCACTGTAAAACTCGCTCTGCCGACAGGAAGTTACAGCAATACCCATGGTGGACTCTCCGTATGAGATAGAAAACAGCCAGTCGTTGATCTCGTTTTTCACATCTTCAATTATTTTCATGCTGTTTTCAGTCTTAGCGGCAATGATGGTAAATTTGCCGGCAGCATTGAAGATGGTGGATAAAAATGTCAGCCCAAGCCTGCGGCATAACATATCGGCTGCCAGTTCAGAAAATAGGGAAACGGAAAACGACCTGCCACGAAGCAGTTTGGAACGGAACTTTCCGCTTTCACCGCCACCGGAAAAGATAAAATTCTGGATACCGTAAAAATCGCCGGTGATAAGAAGAAATTTTTTCAGACTGTCATCGTTGATGCTCCTCTCCTTCATACTGTTATCATCGTGATGATACCGGTAAAGAGCGGCAGCAAAGGCAGCAGTTGTCCGCATATGGTCGTAAAGGGAGACATCATGGACAACATCACCAACCCTGGCCGCAGGAATCATGGCAGTACAGGTTAGCAGAAGTGAATTGAAATGGTTGGCCCAAAGCTCAAGGTCAGTGTTTTTATCCTCAAGAGCGGCAAGTCGTTTTGTAAACTGTGCAAACAGTTTCCCATATTCTTCTTCCGCCCCAACCTGCATGGATTTTTCTTCTGCCCGCAGCGGGAAAATTGAATCGGAGGATAGGGGGAGCAAAGGGTAACGGTATTTAAAGTCACCCGCTCCTACGGCAGATTGTTTACTGCTATCAGGTTCAAGATACTCAAAAATCGGCAGCAGACGGGTCTTCTTGAAATCCCTGAAAGCAATTTTCTCTCCTTCCTGAAACCGGTTTCTGTCCAGACCGGAACTGATCCGGTCGGCCCTGGCAATAAGCCACTGGTAAGGGGTTTCCGGCTTATGATGTCCGCCGGCAAGGTTTATAAAACCATCACCATCTCCCCAGACCTGATTAAACTGACGGGGCAGATGATCTGCAAACTGCTCGATAAAGGCAACCGTGTAAAGGGAATGGATGTGGGTATGGCGAGAGGATTTTTTATCAAAAGGCTGATATTGATTGGCATTGTCATCAGCATATTGGCGACTTATTGTCAGATTACCCTGGGCAAACTTGCCAATATCGTGAAACAGACCTGCCAAAGCTATCTTAAGGGATACCTCTCTGTTTTCCTGTCCTTTTTCTGTTACCATTACTCTTGCTCCAAAATTATTTTTACAGGATGGATGCTATAACTTTGCCTATAACTCCCACGCTGGAGGATTAGAACAGTACTTAGTCAACAACTTTTTCTCCTCAGTCATAATAACTTTCCTTTTATCATTATATTCATCTGTATTTTTAAAGCAATTAGCTTCTATCTATTCTTACGGACATGAATAATGTTTTTTTGTTTTTTTCGGAGCTTTTTGAGACTTTTTCTATCAGCAGGACCGCTATATTAGCCAATATACACCGAGCCATGGCAGTGTGCTGGCTGCGTATGCGTACCCGCACAGTTTCAAGATCAGTTTGGTTTTCGTAGAAGGTTAAAGGGGCGTTCGCAGTTTTAATGCTTTGCTATGATGAATACACCGATTATAATAGCAGTATTAGAAAAACAGAACTTACTGTTCTAAATCATACCCCAAAACACAGGTTTTGATATGGAGAACGATGCATTATCTGGCGAGTTAAATATTAATTTTATCAACAAGGTATTAGACCCTCCTCAGCAGAAAATTTGGCCTCTTTTAAGTCAAATACCAGAAAGTTTCATTTTATATGGGGGGACTGCTGTTTCACTTCGCTTAGGTCACCGTAGATCTATTGATTTTGATTTTTTTTCAAGTGAAACATTTTTTCCAGATGATCTTTTAAGAAAAATTAATTTTCTCAAAAATAGTGTGAAAATTCAGGAAAAGCCAAATTGTTTAACGATTCTGGTCTCGCCTGTAAGCTCTACTGATCCAGTCAAAATATCATTCTTTGGCGATTTGTCTCTTGGTCAGATAAACTCTCCGGATCTTGCAGAAAATGATATTTATATTGCATCATTAAAAGATTTATTTGGAATGAAGTGTGCTACTGTAAGTCAACGAGCTGAAAAAAAAGATTACATCGATATTCACGCTATAATTGAACATACTAATCTTGATCTTCAAGATGGCCTTGCTGCAGCACAAGCAATTTATGGGAACCAATACAACCCTGCTATCACATTAAAATCACTGGCTTATTTTGATGATGGCGATGTTGCAGAGCTTTCAGAAAAGATCCAGGGGAATCTTATTCAGGCGATAAAGGGTGTAAGTATGGAAAACATTCCAGTAATAAAGCCTTCCTGCATAATCGGAGAAGATCTGGATCATGGGATGAGACTATGAACCTCGAATTAATAAGTATAGCCAAGCGTATCAACTGGTTTGATAATCCTGAAACACTTATAAAAAACCCCAATCGTTTCTTATGCTATTTCATGCAGTATTGTCAGGCAAAAGACTACGCTATCGTTAAAAAGCATTTTACCCAGCAACAATTCAGAAAAGCGTTAGATACAGCGCCTCCTGGTATCATCGATGCTCGTTCAAGAGCTTATTGGGAAATTGTAACTCCCAAGAGCTTGTCCGTGAATAGGCATTTTTTCTCAGGTCAGG
Organism: uncultured Desulfobulbaceae bacterium; assembly: GCA_964513405.1. GTDB lineage: Bacteria > Desulfobacterota > Desulfobulbia > Desulfobulbales > Desulfobulbaceae > DRLX01. The sequence goes on along the minus strand of CAZEMY010000034.1, from coordinate 8,464 downwards.
TAGATCTGCCTAATACCCATAAGAAGCGCTGAACCAACTAATGCTCTTCTTCCAGCAATGCAAAACCCAAGCACATATATTGAAACTCATGGTAACCAGACCATAGTATCTGATGTCCTGATGGTGGATCGTTTTTGCGATCAAGATACCCGCCAATTTTTGTTGCCAATATAATCGCTTCGCCTCTCACGCTATATTAGTCATATGCGGGTGAGGCGAAGCGGACGAAAATGGGGTGATAGTCGAATATTTACATTAATGCTAAGTAGAATGTCGAATATCGAACAGGTAGATAGCGTAGACTTCGAGCGTAGAATCCGAGGAATGTCGAATTACGAAGTTTTCTTCTCCCTAGCAGTTTGCAAGCTGGTTACAAAAATAGATATCAACTGATTGTTTTCACTAAGCAAAGGTTTTAGTTTTGATGATGGCTCAATGAACTTTGCCCTTTTAATCATTTTTAACCATACAAGAGTTTCTCGTAGTTCCTTGAGAGAAACCTTCATCTTGTGGATAAAATCAGCTCGTGATTCTACACTTTCGCTCGTCACACCGCTCTTTCCCCTCGTCACACCGCTCTGCGGTGTGACGCTCTCTCAGACGCTCTGCGTCCTTAGGTAAAACTGGCTCCAGTAGTCACTCACCAGATTATGCAACACTGCCTTGTAAATAGCCGGTGAGTGCCGTATGCTGCATATTCTGCCCCTCTAACCGCAGAGCGGAAAGCAGAAGGTACCACACACCGCAGAGCGGTGGTACCAGGGCAAAAATGGATTGATTGGCAGCGGTATCGGAGAAATGGTGAGCAGGATATGCATTCCCACGCAGAGCGTGGGAACGAGAGGGGAATTTAATTGTTCGCAACAAGTTTTATTTCTAAATGACAACCGAGGGCGTTAGCATATTTTTTCAATGTGGCGATGGAAGGAGAGTGCTTACCGCTGCTTAAGGATGACTCTAACCTTGTGATTGAGGGTGCTTTTGTCCCCATTAATGTTGCTATCTCTGCTTGGCTTACGCCTGCTTTTTGACGCGCATTTAATAATTCACGCAGCAATGAGAATTCAGGTTCTAATGATTTGTAAACAGACCTTACATTTTTCTTTTTTAATGCTTTTTCTTTTAGTTCAGAATGTTTCATTTTTAACCACCTCTTTCATTCTGTTTTGGGCAATTTTGATTTCTCTTTTCGGAGTTTTTTGAGACTTTTTAATAAAAGAGTGAAGCATGATGATTTTCCTGCCGGCTTTTGTGCAGAAAAAAACTCTCGCTATTCCTTCTGTACTCTTTACCCGTAATTCGAAAAGACCCTTTCCTATGGGTTTTGTATGCGGCAAACCAAGGTTTGAGCCAAACTCGAGTAATAAGTCAGTAAGCCATAAATACCTTGCCAATAACCCATCGGGTAAATCCAAAATTTCTTTTTCAAGTTTTGAATTGTAGTATATGATTTGCCATCCCATGAACAAAGAATAACAAATATGTTACCCACTGGCAAGGTGTTTTAACAAGTGTCTGGATGGCTTTTTTAAAATGACTGTGATCCTGTCTGTCAATTATTTGAGCAGAAAATAGGGCAAATACCCCCGTGCCGGATATTATGCGGAGCAGAAGGGATTGTGGCGGTATCGGAGAAATGGTGAGCAGGGTATGCATTCCCACGCAGAGCGTGGGAACGAGAGGGTAAAACAAGCAAAACAAAATCTTCTGTCCTCTGTCCTCTGTCCTCTGTCCTCTGATAAGCAGAGCGGTGGGAACGCTCTGCGGTGTAACCGGAATCAGGCAACATCCATTTTCCCTAATCCAAATACCGTCTGTTTACCGATATTTACCCGGCTGCCATAGTTGAGGATGGGCATAAATTCACCCAAGTCTCCCTGATAGGTAACCAAACCGCCGATACCGCTCAGGGATATTTTTTTCTTCTGCCGATTCGACCAGCGGTGCAGATTCTGCCAGCGAAGTTCATTTTTTTCTGCCTTTATCTTCTCCGCCCGCTTAATCAATCCCGCGTAGTCAAGCTGAGGATCACCATCCCCATAGGCTCTTTCCAGGGCTGTAATGCGACGCAGACAGGTGCGGACAAGCAGATGGAAGGGCAGGTCCTGCTGGAGTCTGTTCTTTTGTTTTAAGCGAAGCGGGGTCTGCATGGTGACCGTAACTGTTTGGGGATGTTCCCCGTTTACAGGTGATAACTCTATGGGGTTGACTTGCCCGCCCTGGGGTTGGCAGACAGTATTGTCTGCCGCTGAGTAAACAGTTTCCTGAGCATTTTTTACCTCTTCAAGGACGAATCTACCCATCCCACGGCGAGTTCCTGAACCAATTCCAGATTCCCCCATAAAGCGAATGGCATAGATAAGAATCGGCAGCATATCAACAGCCCGCTCAATCAGCAGCATGGAAAATGAAAATGTTTCCCCCCTTTTTTTGCTTTCTCCCTGATCCACGGGCTGGATGATAAAAGGGTGGGGACGGGCGTTGACGGCGTGACCGTTGCCATTTTTATACTGCTCGGTCTCAAAAATCCAGGCGTAGGCACATTGTTCTTTAATCAGGCAACTGGAGCAGTGGAGATACTTTAAGGCACAACTTGTCTTTTTTAAGGCCCATCCCAGCCCCCCCGCAGGGTAGAACCGGGATAACCGGGCAGATGGGCATCGCTTGTAAACCGGCATGTGAAGGTATAATCCTGTGCTTTTATTGCCATGTTTATGTCTCTTGGTTACAGAAAGATTCAGGTTGTTTTAGAGATGGCATCAACTTCACTGCTAAAGGTGTCCAGATATTCTTTCAGGTTTTTGGCGAACTTTTCAGCACCCGTAGGGTCTTCTTTCATTCCGGCATGGTTAAGATCGTTTCTGAGATTGGACAGATTACGCATGGATTTGTGCAGGTCTTTCTTCCCATCTTTCTCTAACCATTGGCATACCCTCCTCTCAACGGTTTCCAGATGTTCATGAACGAACTTTTCCCTTTCTTCAAGTGTACTTTTATGCGTGGCAATATTAACCCCCTTGCCGACAAGCTCCCTGTATTTTTTGTCATATGGATCTTTTCCGGTTGACTGGATAACAATAAAGCTCAGCATGGTTTCCTGAAGGATTGTATAGCCCTGTTGGATAAGATTATGGTTAAGGCACCACCTGCCTGCGGCAATCCCGTTTCTAACCTCATCATCTTTTACAAAGTCCCCCACGGCATCGGCGAGTTTTTCAATCAGCGGTGTCATGGGTTTAATCAACTGCTGATCGCCAACCATGGCAATGCTCTCCTGCAATTTCACAGCAGTTTCGCTTATCTTCCTGCCTCTACAGGTAGCGATGGTGGAAGAAAAACCCTGCAACGCCTTACCCATACCCTTCAATGCTTTGGCCTGAGCATCTTCCCCCCTGGTTTCTTTCAGAATAGGCTCTGTATTTTCCTCCGTCAATCTGGATATTTCGGCGACATCACCAGCCGAAATAAAGCGGTCAATCGCCATTGACCAGTCAAAAAGTTGAGCAAAGGCAAGTAGATCAAATATAGGTATATTTCGGTCTTTCACCTTACGGTCTTTTATTTCATAACTGTTGCCCACCGCCTCCATGGCACCATAGTCCATGCTGGCAACTTTAATATTTTTAACGACCCTGGCATAGTTAATAATGACCATGGCGAGAAGGGGCAGGTTACGAAAACCATGGGTAATGTCAAAGTAGAGGGTGTCCCCCTCTTCAACCCGCTCAAATACCATTGAAAAAATTTCCCATATCTCATCCTCTCTTTTGCCGTCGGGGATATCAACCCGCTTTAATTCGGCGGCAAGGTTTAACTTTTTAATCCTTGTCTCTAACCCTTCCTGTTTAATAGCCTCGCCACTTTTCCGATCTTTTTGACCGTTATCTAACCAGTTTTTTTCTTTTGCATCTTTAGTGGTAAAAATTACTATCTCATCATCCTTTGCCCAGTCCCGGCAATGCCAGGAAATAGTCGCCTCCTGGACAAAACGGACATCTTCAATTTTAATGGGCTGCCGCTTTTCACTTTTATAATTACAGGCAAGATAGTTAGTTGTGCCGAGAAAACTCAGATAAATTTTTTTTGCCATTTTTTCCCTTTCTTTTGGGTTACCCCTGTTTAACTCATCTGTAAGTAAACGGGAAAAGACGGGTTCGCTCCCTTACCACGTCTCAATCCCCTCTAATCGGGGCAATTTTCAAACCCTACCCCTAAATTATACAGTAAAACCAAATAACTGCAAGGGCAAATTTGCCGACCTACCCATATAATGGTGTCTGGGAAAATTTTACCACTCATTTTTCAAGGCAACTCACGATAAACACCTGATTATAAACATAAAAAAAGATGTGCCGACCTCCACACCTGAAAAACAGCTCAAAAACAAGCTAACCACTTGTTTTTACATGACCTGACGGGATTCAAACACTATAATCAGAAAAGTGTTACGACATCGGCAACTTTTCCCCCCTCAAATGATTTTAAATGAGTCTGTAAACGGTTTTTGCCCCTGCCCGGACCACTCAACCTCCCTGACGCAACTCCTGCATAAACGGAAGTAATGTACGGAGTCAGCCCCATGGTCAATGTAGCCTGCCAGCTTTTCCTGAAGATCAAGAAGTTGTTTTTCCGTGAGTCCCGGACATTCAAAAACCGACTTCTGGACTCTTGTTCCATATCCTTTCAACGCTTTGACAACCCGGTATCGGATACGGTTATCACTTATATCGTAGCATATTATATAAAACATTAGATAGAACCGGTTAATGAGAATATCCTGTTCATGGTGTACACGGAATTAAAACGGGCAAGGGAAGGACGACCAGGAAGAATTTCATGGAGGACACCGAGATACGGGTCAAGACCAGCCCGCTTGATACCGTTTAGGACCTCATTGGTAAACAGGGTGTAAACAAATGAAAGCAAAGCATTAACAGGGTCCCGGGGCGGTCGGCGGTTACGACCTACGAAACTGAAACCGTCAGCCCGGATAAGAAAGCCAAAGACACTGTAATAAACACGGGCGGCCGCCCCCTCCATGCCGCGAATCTGGTCGATGTCATCAGTTTCAGCCAGTTTTTTCTCCATAGCCCTTATCCTCAGTGCAGCCACACGCAACTGATCATTTTTATACTGGGAACCCCGCCGCAAAAGTACTCTTGCCTGGTTGCCCAACTTGCCCATAACAATTCGCCGGGCGAGGTCAATCTTAAATGCAGAGTCTCCGAGCCGTTGATACTGCTGCTGGCGAAGGGCAACATGACCCGGTTCATCAAGGAGAAGCCTTGCCCTGAACCTGCCATCGGGGGTTAGAAAAACCGTGTCAATTCTCTTTTTGATCAGAAAATCAAGAACCGGTCCGGTAAGTGAGGTGCGCCCGGCAATGGTTAACTGCTGGAGACCGGATGCGGCAATGGTATCTATCACAGTTTTGCCTTTGACAATTTTCAGACAATCCCCGTCTTTCCTGATATAGCTGCCGTTTTCAATGATATATAAAGAATCCACTATAGGATTATCCTCCATGGCACGCCATTAACATCTGCTCTATTATTTAACCAGGACAATGTGCGATTTCTGTTTGCAACCCTCTCTGACCAGATCAGCAAGCCGTTTGAAACTATGGTAACGGAAACGATAACCTTCCAGTTCCCTGATAATCCCCATTGCCTCCTCATGGCGATTGAGACGGTACAAAGATGCCGCCTGCCAGAACAAGGCCTCATGGGAAGGGTTGCCGAAGGTCTGCCGGCAAAACAGGGCTGCATCCCTGCTTAACTTCATGGACTCCGCAAACCGCCCTATGGTCACATTTATCTTTGCCATCTTCAAAAGAGATTTATGGCGGCTGCGGCGGTCAAACTCAGCTGACTTGGCAAGTACCTGTAATGCTTTTTCTTTATGCCCCTGTGCCACCAGCACGGCTGCCTCTGTCCAGCGAATATAGGGACGCCTCTGCCTTGCCGGAATCTTGTTGATATGACCGGCGGCTCTTTCCGGCTGGTTAATTTGCAGGCAACACCTTGCCGACAGTTCCAGGGCAAAATCAATCGGTTGACCACGGTCGGCACGGTGAATGGCAAGTTCAAGATGCTCCAGGGCATCTCCTCCCTTATCCAGGACATAAAGCACCTTGCCCATGGCAAAATGTTTAAACAGAGGGTGCATGTGATTCCGCTTTCTGTCCTCTTCAATGACCTTTTCCATAAGGGATGCAGAGCGAGCAGTAAAACCGTTTTCCAATAAACAGGAGGCAAGGTGATACAAGGCTTTTATGTATTTTGGGAATTGCTGATGATGCTTCTTTCTGGTTTCAGGGTCTTTTTGTTCCCAGTTGGCAATGGCCTGTTCAAAGAACGGGATAGCGTGTTTACTTTGTCCTTTGATTTCCTTGAAGAGGATGGCATGGCGATAAAAAAAGTTACCGAGTCGGGTCGGAGCCGGCATGATTCACCAAAATGATGGGTGGCAGTTTCAATTAGTTTTTTCTTTTCCCGATGCGGCATGGGCTGCCTTGCGGTTTTGGCACAAAACAATGCGTCGAGAGCTGTGTATGCCATATTGTAATGGGCCATCACATTGTCCGGTTCATGTTTGAGAACCGGAACAAGGCAGGAAATAGCCTCCTTATGACGAGCAACCCGTCCCAAGGCAAAAGATGCCTTCAGGCAAATTTCAATTGCCATGCCACTTGCAACAAACTCAGCCAGCTTTTCCTCGACCGGATAAATAAGAGAGATTATGTCATCCCAGCGATTTTCCGCCTCAAGCTCTTTTATCTCCGTCATTATGCGGTCAAAATCCAGTTGCAGTTGCCCGCTTATCCGAGGGTTTGCCGCCAGTTCAGCAAGGAAATCATCACTGCCTACCGGATCCGGTGCCTGCTCTAACTGCTGATTGAGATCAATATGTCCAACTATACTGACACCTTGCTCAATGTCCTGGTTTACTGCAATGGCTGTTGCGGTCATAATCATACCCTCCGAAAATAAAAAAAGAAGATGAAAACATTTTGTTTCTATCTTCTCTTACGGACAGCAGGATGTTTTTTTCTGTTTTCCTCCGCCGCCAAGCCAGCAAAGGGGGGAATGGGGGGAATGGACTGCAAGGCATTTAATTTCTGAAGGGAATTTATCGTTCCCACGCTCTGCGTGGGAACGATAGGACAAAAGAATATAAACGAACATCGAATTTCGAATGTCGAATATAGAAGTTTTTTACTTCATCATTCGAAATTCCTCGGAGTCTCCGCTTACCTGTTCGATATTCTGCTGTTCATAAAACTTCTTATTGATAATTGTTCTCACAAAACTTTGTTTTCCCGGTACATGACATAATGACAAATGTATAATCGTAGTAGGAAAAGTCGCAATCCCCTCTAATCGGGGCAATTTTCAAACGGTGGCGGATAAAATCCGCAACCGTGAAGAGCTTGTCTTTTCAGAACTTGAAAAGTTTGCCGCAGTTGTAGAAGAACCGGTTGTGGACAAGCAGGACGCTCCGTTTAATAATCTCCAGGCTTTTGGCAAAGGTCTGATTAACTCCATTAAAATCATGAATGACAATATCGACAAGATGGCAAGCCTGCTTGATAAGGATCAGGAAAAATTTACCACCCTTGCCGGTGAACTCTCTTTTCAGGTCAACCAACATATGAACGGCTCCATCAACAAGCTCATCAAAGAGCATCTGCAAGATAACCAAGGTTTTGCGGCAGCGGTGGAAAAAAAAGTTGTCAGGGCGTGGCAGCAAATAGTTGCCCCCGCAATATCTGCTCACTATAGCAACCTGAAGGCTGATATTGATGGCGAGGTTAAGGAGTTCAAGGGCATTGACCTTGAACTACCCGGATTCAAACAGCACACCCGGAGCGTCTCCACCAGGGGTAAATCCTTTGTTGTTGAAGGGGCAGTGGCCGGAACGGCGGCCGGGACAGCGGTTGCGGCAGCGACTGCTACCACAGCAAGTGCGGTTGCACTTGCTACGATAGGAGCCTCAGTGGCGGGCCCGGTTGGAATTATTGCTGGCGGGTTAGCAGGAGGGCTGATTGGTCTGCTCTGCTCATCTAAAGACAAGCAGCACACGATTGTGACCGGGGACAACAGGTTCGAGGTTTCGACCTCCACCAGAAAAGCTGTGGAAGAAGTATTAATCAGGAAAATATCAAGCCGCTTAGAGACAATTTCCCATACCCTCCACCGGGTTCCCAAGCGCTGGCTTGGCCAAACTCGTCAGGCTTTGCTCAAGGTGGAAGAGCGGGCAAAAGAGCTGTAAAAGGAAGAATCGGGGGCAGTTGCGGGGACACCATGCTTAATTTCCCCTCGTCACACCGCTCTGCGGTGTGACGCTCTCTCAGACGCTCTGAGTCCTTATATAAAACTGGCTATCTGCTGCATATTCGACCTCTCTATATCAGAAGACAGAAATCAGAGGACAGAGGACAGAATGGTCAGCAGCCAAAGGC
>CAZEMY010000033.1:7004-13189 GCA_964513405.1 uncultured Desulfobulbaceae bacterium | reverse complement strand
CAATGCGTAATGGTTCATTAACCATTTTTCCATTAAGTTCACTGACCTTTGCTTCCAACTGGTCAACAGCACCGCAAAAATATTCATAACTTGAATCGCCACAACCAAAAACAGCAACTTTTTTATCCTTAAGGTTGGCACTGTCCATGTCTTCGTAAAATGGTTCAAAATCTTCCTGAAACTCTATCTCATCTTCGCCCCAGGTAGATGCTCCAAGGACAGTGATATCATACTCACCTCCCAGCTCTCCCACTTTTGTATCTGTTACATTTTTCAATGTAACATCAAGACCTTTTCCACTAAGTACTTCACTGATCTGTTCGGCGGTGGCTTCGGTATTACCTGTTGTTGAACCAAAAACTATTAATGCTTTTGCCATGTCTTTTCTCCTAATTGTATTGTACTGCTTAACCATTGTTTTTAGCACATCTATCCCATACGGGAAATTGCTGACAACCTACAAAAAACTATGTTATTCCCTCCTGTTGCATTGATTTATATTTATGACTAAAATATCGCAATCAGCATACAGAAAAACCGCATTAAGATTGCAATATTAAGATTACACCTTCATTAGCCAAGTTTCATAATATAAGTTTAGCCTAACACGATAATATAAAAAAAACACGCAACTTTACCAGATACCTCTGCCCCCACAGCCACTTTATATGAGTAACCGCAGAAAGTGCTTTTTCTACACCCCGGATATCTCCATAATTACCGCTCCCGTCTTTCTGATAAGGTCAGGGTCGTGAGTGGCCATGACAATGCATTTATCATCAGCCTGTATTTCGCCGATTTCCCGGCTCAAAATTTCCAACTGTTGCCCGTCCATACCGCTGGTAGGTTCATCTAAGAGAAGCACACCCCCATTTTTTCCTGCAACCCTGGCAAATGAAACTGCCAGTACCAGCCTCTGCATCTCTCCACCGGACAGGGTCAAGGGATGATGATCACGGACATGACTCAGATTAAATTTATCTATCCATTTTCCCTGCTCTTTAATAGAGGGACTTATCTCTTCGCCAACTGTGGATGCAAATAGCTGTAAATCAGGATGTTGTAGAGCCATGGCCCTTAAAGAATCACTTTTAAGAAATTTAATATATCCCTCAACCGGTTTATAAAGACCAAACAGGAGCGAGAGCATGGTGGTTTTTCCGCAGCCATTTTTCCCGGTTAAGGCAATGATCTCCCCGCCGTGAAAGCTGCCATTAACATGTCTCCAGAGCCAGTCCAACTGTTTTTTATGTTTAAATCCGACCTGATCCAAAGTCAAAATGGCAGGGACACCATTGTTTTTTTTCTTTTCTGCCCACTCCGCAACATCTATAGCTTTCTCTGCCAGCTTCTCTTTTTCTTCCAACCCGGCAGAATCCTGAAAACGAAGACCATGTTGTCTGCAAAAACCAGAGTCATCTAATTTACCGGAATCCCCGAGGTAAACAACTTTACCCTGATCAAGAACCAGCAGTTTGTCAGTTAGTTTTCGCAACCAGGCAAACCGGTGTTCAGCAACAACAATGGTCGTCCCCTGCTCCTTAGCTATTCTTAAAAACTGAACAAGGGTCTCTATACCGTCCGGAGACAGGTTGGCAGAAGGTTCATCAAGAACCAGGATTGCCGGTGCCGACGAGACGGCAGTACCAATTGCAATTCGTTGCTGCTCCCCTGAGGAAAGAGTGTCAAGAAGCCGATAACGAAACTTATCCATTCCCAACTGCTCAAGGGTTGCGCCAATATCTTTTTGTTTATCCTCAAGAGACACCTCATTTCGCCACATGGAAAGGAGAAGTTCCTGTTCCACCCGAGCTGAGAAAAACTGGTGCCGTGGATCCTGAAAAACGGTGCCAACCGTAGTCGCCTTTTCATAGAGCGGAACATCCTTCCATGAAATAATAGTGCCTGCTTTGTCACCTATCTGGACATCACCTTTCAAGTTACCCAAATAATATTCAGGAACCAGACCACTCAAACAGTTAAGAAGCGTAGACTTGCCAGAACCACTGCGCCCGGCAAGAACAAGGGTCTCCCCCGCTTCGAGATCAAAAGATACACCATCAATACTATTCTTTTTTCTGCTGTCAAAGCAAAAAGTTACATCACAAAACTTGATATGAGCCATAAGGTTGTCATCATGATAAGATTGGCTGCCAAAAACAACCAGTCTGCATTTTTAAATCGTAATTCCACCAGGGAAAGTTTGTTGGCAGGTGCCGACAAACCGCGAAGTTCAGCCGCTGCCCCCATACGGTCAGCCACCTTGAAACTACGAATAAGCATGGGTATAAGCATTACCCGCAATGTCCGCACAGGGTGGAAACAAAGGTCTTTCCAACCTGGCAAAACACCCCGCACCCGCATGGCCTGAACCATATGGCGTAACTCCCTGCCCAGCATAGCCACATAACGCATTGCCACCATTATGGCATATCGCATTCCCGCAGGGATACCAACCTTACCAAGGGCAGCAATCAGCTTTTCCAAAGAGGTGGTCATGCCAAGCAGGAGTCCACCGCACATAATCGGTAACATGGTCAGGGTCAGGATCAGATAAGTTAAATACTCTGGGGTACGAGTGAAAATAACTGCCTCGGCAAATAAGTACATCAACATGGATAATATGTAAAACCCACTCAGGAACAACAGGGTTTTCCTCAACCCTGCCTGAAGCATGTACCCAACCGCCACCATGCTAAGAATGCTAAGGAGAATCGGCTCTTCAATGAGCGGTCCGATTAGGGCAAACAGCAAGACCACTCCTATCTTAACCCTTGGATCCAAGCGGTAGAAAAAGCCATCTCCGTACTGAGCCGCCTGCAGACGAGCCATCATTTCCATAATATTCCCTACACCTTAAGCAAACCGGCCCGACCAAGCTCTGCGGACAATTTCACACCTATCCATGCCCCGAGCAAAACCCCAACCACTGAACCTGCACAGTTAATAAGAATCAAAGCCCAAGCCAAGTCAGCCTTGGCAAACCCTATCCACCAGGCAATAACTGCCCCAAAGACAATAACAGTCAACCGATAAAACAACACTGCCCCGACAATACCCACTTTTTTCCCGTACCCACCCAGGATCCAGCCCACGCTGTCGCCGACAATACCGGCAGCCACAAAGGTAACAAACATGAAAGAATGGGCCGGGAAAATAAACCCGTAAATCGACCCCATACAGACCCCGAGAATGGTTAAAAAACCTACTTTAGGCAGCCGCATTATCGACAAGGTAATAATTATTACCTGAACCATGGCAAGGATAAGAGAACCCAAGGCCGGGATACTGGAAATAACCAGACCAAGAACAACTTTTACCAGAACCCCCAGGATAATACACATGGCCGCGGTAATACCAACAGTTGTATAATCTTTAAAACTCCAACCCTGAAAAAGAGAAACTTTCATTTTATTTTTGCTTCTCCCGCCAACTTTTCCATAAACTTTTCAGCAAACTCCCAGGCGTCCCCTTTTTTCATCCTGGTTTTAAACGGTATATCACCGTTTTTACCAATCATTTTATAAAACTTTATCAACCCTTCAGTATCCTTGTCATCAAGGCGGATGGGGTTAATCTCTCCGCCCAAAAGGGCAGCATGCAGAGGTGGCTCCGGCAACATTTTGATCATGGGCAAAATATAGTTCCAACCTCCATGCACCTCACCCCTGACAAAAACACCGGAGGTATCAATAGCGACCCCGAACACTGCTGTTGGTTTACCAGCGAGATTATCTTTAAATTTTTTAACATATTTTTTCATGGACGGCAAGACAACATGACTGTAAATACCGGAACCAAGCAAGACCACTTCTGCATTATCAGGAGAGACAAGCTCGTCGGCCGCAACAACATTAACCTCACCCTCAAGTCTTTCTCCAATCCAGCGGCCAGTCTGCAGGGTGGAACCATACTTTGAAGCACATACAATAAGATATTTTTTCATAATCACTTTAAACCGGTTTCTGTAATCTGACACCATTAGGAAGAGTAAATATATCTAAGGAATATACATTCCCTATCACCCACGGCAACCACAACCGGTTTTTCCGGCAACCCTGTCCCGCAGAGCTTCAAAAGCCTCTATCTGTTCAGGCAATAACTGCCTTTTTTCATCTCTGCCTATATATACCTTGAACATGGGGGCACCGGACAACTCATAAAACTGCACCGACATGGATCTCATCCCCATAAAAGGTCTCTCTACAAAATAGATGGCTGAGAGCAGATCAGCCCTGATATGACCGCCAACATTATAATCACCTTTACCCATCAAATTAAAGTAACCGTAACCAAAACTGCCAAGAGGAAGCATACCTTTGGTCTCAAGCACCACCGAACCGTTCTGAACAATAGTTGTTACCTGACCCCAAGTGGCAATCATGGTCATGATCTCTTCAAAATGTTCCGTCCCCACCAAGACGCATTCACTCTCCGGTAAACATTCCATAATTGCCAGCTCCGGAACACCAAGTTCCTTTGCCAGGGCAAAGATCATAATCTTTTCGTCTTTATTTATCCTATCGATAATTGTTTCCCGTAACTCAGCTGTCAACTGCATTAATCACTCCTGTAAGAAATAGTTTTACTTTTCACCTGTCACCTGAACTCTGACAAACATGTTCAAAATAATCAATCATTTTCTGGGCGAGAGTAACATTCCAAAATTCTCCCGCCTCAGTCAAATCAAGCCAGCCCCATTCATCCATGGTGATAAGATCTGCCTGCTGCCATTGTTCAAGAACAGGTCGCAAAAGCACTTCCATATCAACATTAAACTTACCTGCCATTTGGCGAAGATTAACGGCCCCCTTCCCCATATTGCCGACAAGTTCCACAAAAAGTGTATTATTTTCCCCATGAATCATGGAAGTAACAACAGGTTTTACACCCTTTGCCACAAGGTCATAATATTGTTTCAAATTGCCTTCCTGAAAAAAAGAATGTCCATGCAACCTGCCACCAGCCCCACAACCAAAGGGGATACAGGTAGTCCCGAAACTGGAAAAGGAGTTATAACGGTTCCTTTCCCTCGTGTTCCAGGCCCAATGACTCATGGACAATCGTTTCATCCTCGCCTGCAAAGCCATCCTTCGCCCCCTGGCAAACATCTCCGCCTGCATGGGTATATCAGCCGCAGCCTCTAACCGTCCCTCCTCAATGGCAGTGGCAAGAGAACCACCATGAAAGATATTGAGCTGATACATATCACAACCGTCGAGACTGGTTTCTTCAATAAAAGTACGGACATCATCCTCCCATGCTTCCATGCCCTGCCCCGGAAACCCGTAAATCAGGTCAATAACAGTAGCAGCGGTATTACGACCGGCAAGGTCATCAAGCATGTGCAAAACCGCATCCCTGTCCGCTAATCTCCCCATTTTCCTGCGGATTTCGGTGGAAAAACTCTGCACCCCTATTGAAAAACGGTTAGCTCCACCATCAAGACAGGCTGTAATCTTGCCCGAATCAAACCCTGTCACCCTGCCCTCAACGGTTATTTCGCAGTCATTGGACAGGGGAAGGCTCTTGCGAATGCCAAGCAACAGCCTGCTCAAGTCCTCAGGCTCAAGATCAGTAGGTGTGCCACCGCCAAGATACACTGCATTAATCGGAGCCTCTGCCACAGCTTTTTCACCTGCCGCAGTCGAAATTTCCGTAAGCAGGGCATCTGTGTACTCCTTTGACAGACACTCGTCTTTGCCATACATATAAAAACCACAGAACCTGCAGCGACTCCGGCAAAAAGGAATATGAATATACACAGCTCGACGAATATTGGAATCGTGCTGATTTGCCAACCTGTTCCAGGTATTAATGACTTCAGCAACAGGCAGATGCTCACCGCCGGCACCGGCATGAACCGCTGCTTTTTCAGTAAAGGCATAGCGGAGAGGATCAACCCCCTCCCTGGCAAACCAGTTCGCATCTTTCTGGTGCATCCGAGAGGTTTCCCTGTCTAACTTCCCCCAGTTTTTTGCTCTTTTTTTACCATCATCACCTTTCCCGTGTCCCCCATGACTCCCCTTGCCCATGCTGATAACTTCCGGGGTAATCACTGAGTGACCATGCTTACGGGCAAATTGTTCAATCACCTCTCTTGCCATGGGACGAACAAAAGGCGGCACCTTTTCAAAATGGGCAACGGCTTCATCCGACCACTGCAACTCACTATTTTCTTTCAT
>CAZEMY010000033.1:0-6904 GCA_964513405.1 uncultured Desulfobulbaceae bacterium | reverse complement strand
TTTCAAAATGGGCAACGGCTTCATCCGACCACTGCAACTCACTATTTTCTTTCATCTATGCTCTAATCTGATTATTTCCCTGACATATATTTCAAATTGAAGGATCCGCGGCATTATCGGCAATCGCCTGCTCCTTTTTTACCGCAACAATGACCATCCCGTTCAGGTGACTGTGATATTTCTTAAAAGCTCGTTTCATATCGAGAACAACCCGCCGGGCATCACCGTGACGAAGCAGATTAAATCCAAATTTTAAAGCACCCACAAGCCCTTCATCCTCAACAATTCTTTTGGGTTCAAGAAGATGAAATGGACTTGTAATCACCTTTTCCACGGTAAGCCCTTCACCTTCAAGCAGTTTTTTCCAGTGACTGACCGTTCCCGGACTTGCCCCTATATGAATGGTGCGGGATAATTCTGACCTGATCGCCTTTTGCAGTTCAGAATCGGCCTCATCCGGCGTTATCCCCACCTCGTGGATAGCGTAACGACCACCGGTTTTAAGAATACGAACCGCCTCCCGGATAATCTGCTTTTTCTTCTCATCCGAATGCATCGTCAGCATTGCCTCCCCATAAACAACAGTTGCCGACTCCATTGGCAGACCGGTTTTCTCCGCCAGACCAACCTGGCAGGTTTGCCTGTCACCACGCAGGTAACTCCGCACCCTGTCTGCTGCGGCCTCTTCCTCCTCTATTGCTGTGTAGGATACCGGATTCATGTCCAAGGCCATCCTTGCGGTCACTCCCAGGCCGGGAGCAAACTCCACAACGGTATCCCCAGAGCCAATATTCAAAGCGGTAAGCATTTTTCTTGTCAACTCAACGCCACCCGGCCGCAACACCCTCTTACCCATCTTGGCAAGCAACCAGTGCCCCTGCATCTGACAGGCATCTTTGTCCTCTTCCGGCAAAGTCATCTTTTTACCGGTTTTACACGCACAATCAGTCATTATTATTCCCTTCATTTATATAAATTAGCCGCTCTAAGGCATCATAAAGACAAGGCATGCCCTGTTCTTATGATCGCAAATTTTGGATGAATAAAGCAATTCACGCCGCTTTTTTATTACACTTACAATCACCACACTTTCCACAACCACCCTGTTTTCTTTCCTTACGAACAATAAATTTTAGCGACTCATTACATATTTTAACTCCTTTCTTTCCTGTCAAATATATATTCTCCCGCGGCAAGCCACTAATCTTCAAAAGATTACCGAAAGCACATCGGGAATCCGAGTCTATAGTGGTAACCATATCCGTATGAATAAAGATATTACCCTGACCCTGATAAATTTTTGCCATAACCATAACTAATTGAGCAGCAACATCAGGGGTAAACTGCCCATTAACTTTAACATGCAGATTACCATTTCGCTGATCTGCATTAACCCGAGCTTTTTTGTTCATATCCTTTCTCTCCTGTAACATTAAGGTTATTCTTCACCTCTGAACTTTTCTTTTCTACTGAACAATATCACCAATCCCCTTAACAAGAGATGAGAGACCAGAGCTACGCATCAAGACAAATGGCTTCTGATATTGTTTACATATTTTTTTAACACAAATACATGCGTCATGACTGACGCAGTCAACCGGACAGAGAACCACATCGGCTGTTGCCAACATTTTCGGCAACATGGCACGCGCTACTTCCTTACCGCCGTCATGATGGATGAATCTACCCCCATGATTTTCTACCAACCTCTTGTAATGAGGAATCATTTTTCGCTGGCCACCAACATAAAGGACTTTCTGTCCGCAAAGATCCGGTCCCGGGCAATGCTCTGTGTTCTGGTCAAGACAGCTCTCACAGCCGCTGTTCGAGGTCATATTCAAGAGCACAGATGTCTCTATGGACACCATTTCCTGCTGCAAATCTTCTTTTTCCAGAACAAGACGGGAATTTACCTCTTCAAGATTGGCAATAACTTCCTCAGAAAATTGAACTCTGTCAGCCTTGTCTTCCAAGTCGGTGGTCAGCTCATCAAGCTTACCGTACAAGCTCGCATTAAGCTGACGGAGTTGATCAAGCTCCTGTTTCAACTCCTTTACCTCAATAACAATAAGACTCCTGGCAGCTTCCGACTCAAGCATTTCCTTTGCCAGTTGCAACTCTTCATTTTCTATCTGTAAAACTTTGCATTGCTGCTCAACCATACGCAGAGCCGACACCTCTTCTTCCATCTTGCTTTTTTCCTGACGCCACTGATGCCTTTCCGAGACAAGAACTTCTTCAAGCATAATCGCTTTTTCACGCAACTTTGTCCGCACCCGAGATTCTTTCTGATAATCACCATGGACTTCATGCCCCATCATGTGTATCTGTCCGTAAATTTCCTCCATCAACTCACCTGACACGGATGGATGGGTTACGATAGCCCAGTACGCCCCGGGAATTCCACCACTGGCAACATCCTCACACCATAACACCCTGACAGAGGAGTCATCCTTTGCTTTTGCGTAACGATTGACAGATTGCCGGTACTTGGTATCAAGTATCTTGTTCAATGTCCTGGATATAGGACTGCGAATACCAGACTGATTTACAAGAACTGAATGAAGCTTGTAATCACTACTGTTTGAATCAAGACCAAACTGCTTTTTTCTTGAAAGCTTGCGCAACTCTGAACATCTCAGGCAGGTCCCGATCACAGAGCAAATTCTACCCTCATCAATTTCCCATATTCTCCGTCTTTTAGATTTAGAGTTCTTACCACTTGGAACATCCATTCTAGCTGTCATATGAGCCTCCTGTATATCTATCCCCACAAGGACACGATGCCCATAGGGTAAAAAAATTACAATAGAGAACGATTTTCACAAAAAAACATTTACCCGGCAAATTCGGTTAAATATAATTAGCCAGACCTAACCCTATTGCTATAAAAAAATAACTCCAAGAATGAGAAATAAAGCAATCTGGCGGTAGATAACATCATAATTTTCTTGCCTACCGCACGAGAAACTGGATAAGAGACTAATTACATTCTTAAGCTATTTAATATAAGCCTTAGGAGCTTGTCCGAGAATATGCATTTTTTCTCAGGTCAAGGCATTTTCAAAAAAATAGCACAGCCATATAAGTGATATCGGAGTCTACGCTTACCTGCGAGCATATTTTTTTGGAAATAACGCAGATATGGGGAAAAATGCATTCTCGGACAAGCTCCTGGATTGAAGTATCCACGAACAGCTACCATTAGACGATGACTACTCTTTTAAAAAAGACTAAAGAGATTGTCAAGGTGAAAATTAACTTTCCCCAAACCTATCTACTGATACCCAGCCCATAGATATGGTTAAATTGAAAACAGATGAGATAAAAAAAGAAGAGCATTGCCAAAGAAAGGAGAAGGGAAAACATAGCCAAAGTGCTTTTATAAGGACATGTGCGACAAAAGATCCAGCCAGATCATACAAAACCACAATAACCCTCCTTTAAGGAGGCATAAAGAAACAACCACCGCTTTTACTACACACTTCAGGTCACCTCTATACGACGGAGCAAAACCGGATAGAGGTGAATAGAACAAACCTGTGGCAATATCCAGATAGCGTAGACTTCGAACATTTAAAAAAGCGTAGCTTTACACTGGTTTCTTACAAGACGAATACTTATGAATTCCAATGACTTACTTATTTACACACTTCCTGATAAGAGAACATACAGCCTGCCTGAGTTGGGACAACAGTATCCTGCTTTAAATTACCAGCAGGCCACAGAGGTGTCCCCTACTCATTTACAACAAACTGCTTGTTACCCCAAGGATCAATATTACAATTTTCCTCATAGAGCATAGGTTCACCAACACCTTGAAGGCCTTGACTAACATCCGACGGCAACTGACCGCTACTCGAAGAGTCATAAGGATCACTGAATGCCCGCTCTGTCCATTGCTTCATATATCCATCAGTTATTCTATACATCACCGAACCTCTCTTTTAAAATCACATAAAAACCGGTTAGCCTTTATGCATTTATTTAGCCGTAACTAACACGGTTGTCAATCAAAATTTACCCCCCCTTCGTGTTTTTTTTAAATTACGAGAAGATTAGCCGTATTTCTTAACTTCCAGGATAAAAGTCTGCACCTCACCACCATCCCTTTTTCACCCAGCTACCAAACCCCAACGACTTATCGATGCCGGACACCACTACTCCATCATATGAACCCTTTCACAATCAGGACATATCCAGGTAGGTCCGTTGGAGATACCCCATTTATTTTCATTAAAACATTCCGGGCAAATCTCAAAACCGCAGGTACAACTCCAGCAGAATGGTTTTTTTCCCTTACAGCAATGACAGACAAACTCTTTTTTCCTTTTTCTCCGCCTTGCTGGCTTATTTCTTTCAGTCATGTTGGCCCTCTCTAATATAATCTCCCCACTACTTACACATAACGACCTGTAATTGATAACAAACTAACCATAACACACAGGATTGCCATGCATTTACATTTGACACATAAAGTAAATTAGCTTACAAGAACATCCTGAGTCGCTTGCAATTAACATTTCATTCCAAACATTTCACGCAACCCTTGCCATCCGCTCAGGATTGCAAGGGATAACTGTTAACAGAATACCTTTATTTACTTACACTATCCTGCACATTGATAATGTTACATCAAAATTATTTATTTCCAAGTCTAAACACTGCATTAAGAGGATCTATAGTGCGAATTTATCAAAAAAAACATCACCCTGTAACAACGGTTATTGTAACAGGGTTACTACTTATTGCCTTGCCTATGACCTTATACGGTGAAGGAGATGTAAAAAAAATAGAAAAGCAAGTAGATACTGCTATTGACATTCTCCAGAAAACCCAAGAGGAAAAAGACAAATGGATGGACAGTAAGGATTCACTGACAGCTGAGCTCGAAGAAAAGAAACGGCAGGCGGATTTGCTGGAAAAACAACAGAGACGGCTTCATAGGCAGGTTAATAATCTTAAGGAGAAAATTGCCGAGAGCAGTCGCCGTGCTGAGGAAGTGGAGCGGATCCGCCTGGAAATGGCGGGTTTTCTCGATGAAACTTTTTCAAAGCTCAGTGAGCATATTGCCTCTGAGCATCTTCCTTTTCTTGAACAGGAGCGAAAGGAAAGGATGACCAGAATTGAAGACCTGCTAATTGATGACAGCATGTCGGTGGCAGAGAAGTTTCGCCGTCTCATGGAGGCTTTACAGATCGAAGTTGATTACGGCAGAGCCGTAGAGGTGGTTCGAGAACCTGTTTGGTTTAACGGGGGCGAGGTGATGATGGATGTATTGCGTATCGGTCGCCTGTCACTTTTCAGCCAAACCTCTGATGGCTCAAAAGCAGGCTTTTTTGATCATAGTTCCGGGAGATGGCAGCCATTGCCGGATTCATACAGACGAAATCTTCGCCACGCCATTGATGTTGCCAACAAAATCAGACCGGTTGAAATGATCAACCTCCCCATTGGCAGAATAAACAAACCTGCCGGACTGGAGGTATCAGAATGAGAGAGGATACAAAAAAAGAGGAAAACCTTTTAAGTCGTCTCCGGGACATGTTTAAATCAACAATAACGCCTGTTGCCCTAATAATATTATTTGTTTTTTTTGTTTTCCCTGTTCTTTCTGTGGCGTCCGACATGCGGATTATCACAGAAAAAGCCAGGCAGGAACTTGCCAATGCAAAAAAAGTAGCCAAAGAGAGCCGCGAACAGATAATCATGGACAGAAGCACACTTAAGAGCAAACTTAAAGCGGTACGGCAAAATGTCGACACGCTAAAAAGTTCAACGACCCTGCTCAAAGATGAGCTGACCACATTGACAGAACAATACAAAGAGCTTACCAACAGGCAGGCTGATAATGAGCTGGAGATGAATGAACTCTCCGGCACTGTCCGTACCCTGGCTCAGGATCTGACAATAATGCTCAACACTTCACTGTTTACTTCTTTTAATCCAGAAAGGATTGAAAAAATAAAACCAATTTTATCCAAAGAAAGATTCCCGGGCATTGATGATATGCGAAGCCTTACCGATATTCTTTTTTCCGAAGCACAATTTACCGGCGGAGTCTCTCTGCAGAAGGGTAAATTTATTGATCGTGCAGGGCTGCAACAATTGGGCGAAATACTTATTGTAGGGCCTTTTACCGCTATTTACAGGATCGGGGATGACGTCGGTTTTCTCCAGCCCGGGCGAGGTGATTTACTTACAGCTCTACCCGTGCTTCCTGATAGAAAAGTCCGCAATCAGTTGTCCGCATACATGGACGGCGACACTGACTCCATTATCTTTGACCCTTCCGGCGGGGCAGCGTTAAAACAGGTTACCCATCGGGTAACCTATATTGAGAGAATACGGGATGGTGGTTTTTTTGTCTGGCCCATCCTGGCAATCGGCCTGGCAGCACTGCTGATTGTCCTGGAGAGGATTATCTTCTTAAGCAGAGTCCATACAAATACCGATAAAATTATGGGGGAGGTTAACGAGCTGGCCAATGCTGAGAACTGGGATGAATGCGAAGAGGTTATCAATTCAAAACCGGGCAGGCCGGTCTGTAACATTTTAAAAGCCGGTTTTGCCGGCAGATGCTATGACCGTGAAACCGTGGACTCCATCCTCCAGGAAGCTATCCTGCGCGAAGTACCAAGGCTTGAGAGATTTCTCGCTGTTCTCCATGTTTTTGCCGCCATCGCCCCGTTGCTTGGGCTTCTTGGTACGGTTACCGGCATGATTGCCACCTTTCATGTCATCACCCTCTACGGTACAGGTGATCCACGATTAATGGCCGGAGGTATTTCAGAGGCCTTGATAACCACCATGCTGGGACTATGCGTGGCCATTCCCATCATGCTGGCTCACACCTTCCTGAGCAGGCAGGTGGACCATATTATTGATGATATGGAGGAAAAAG
>CAZEMY010000032.1:0-13661 GCA_964513405.1 uncultured Desulfobulbaceae bacterium | reverse complement strand
AGCCCCCCAATGTTATCCAGTTGAAATTGTTCGATTAAACGTTGGGACACTAGTGCTTTTGTTTATGAAATTAAGAGACGGTGATTATGTCTCTTACGGGGTGTTTTGATATATAATTAAACACTTTTCTGATATGGCAGAGGGGTTGGGGTGTAGGGTGTGAATCGTTAATTTTGGTAATCGGGGAAAATTATGTCTTTTAGAGTCGTTGAAGAGGAAACTGTTGCAGCCATAAAGGTTATTGGTGTGGGCGGTGGCGGCGGTAATGCCATCAATACTATGGTTTTGAATAGATTGCGCGGGGTTGAGTTCATTGTTGCCAACACCGATATGCAGGCTCTTGAGAAGTCCCGTGCCGATGTTCGTGTCCAGATTGGGCCGGGAATTGCCAGGGGGATGGGGGCTGGAGCTGACCCTGATGTCGGCAGAGAGTCTGCCCAGGAAAGCTATGATGAGATTAAAAATGTCATCAAAGGGGCAGATATGGTGTTTATCACCGCCGGACTTGGTGGTGGTACCGGCACTGGTGCGGCTCCGGTTATTGCCAAACTCAGCAAGGAATCGGGTGCTTTAACTGTGGCTGTTGTCACCAAGCCTTTTTATTTTGAAGCAAAAAAGAGAATGCGAAATGCGGAAGAGGGCTGGGAAAAGCTTAAGGAATATGCGGATACCATTATCACCGTTCCCAACGATCGTCTGCTCTCTCTGATGAATAAAAACTCCACCCTGGTTGATATGATGCAGATGGTGGACAATGTTCTTCTTCAGGCGGTGAAGGGTATAACCGATCTGATTAACCTGCCCGGACATATCAATGTGGATTTTGCCGATCTTCGTACCGTTATGAAAGAAGTTGGGCCGGCTATCATGGGAACCGGTGCAGCTGTTGGCGAGAACCGTGCCGTTGAGGCGGCAAAACGGGCTATTGATAATCAGTTGATTGAAGATGTGGGGATTGATGGTG
The DNA here is from genome assembly GCA_964513405.1 of uncultured Desulfobulbaceae bacterium. Lineage (GTDB taxonomy): Bacteria > Desulfobacterota > Desulfobulbia > Desulfobulbales > Desulfobulbaceae > DRLX01. Next base: position 12,697 of record CAZEMY010000032.1, on the reverse strand, counting down.
CCAGAGGGGTGTTGGTTAATATTTCTGCCACCCAGGAGACCCTTACCCTGGCTGAATTTATGGAAGCCTCGGCTCTGATTCAGGAAAAGGCCCATGACGATGCCAATGTTATTATAGGGGCTTTGTTTGATGAAAACTGTGGTGAGGAGTTACAGGTAACCGTTATTGCCACTGGCATAGAATCAATTGATGATTCGGAAACCATTTCCCGGGTTAAGCTGGTCGCATCCCAGGAGACTGCCGGTCAAATGGCTGGACAGTCTTTTCCCGGTTTGGTTGAGGTTGGGGATCGGGAAGGTAAGGGGGCGGTAACTATTGCAAAGCCCAATAAGGTTCCGGGTGGTATCTCCAAACTTCCCATCCCTGTTTTTGATGGTCATGAGGGCAGTGATTATGATGAACCTGCTTATCTTCGCAAGAAGGCAAACTGATTATGAGTCTCAAGCCGCAAGTTTCAAGCTACAAGTTATGAGTTGCAAGCTGTGTACTGTGAGTCGCAGGATGCCGGGCTTGAAGCTCGCAACTGTTAAATCTTGAAGCCTGAAATTGAAACCGGAACGGTTCGCAAAAAGTGGAACAACCGTTTACCGATAGCCCTTATTTATCCCAACACCTACCCCCTTGCCGTTTCTAACCTGGGGTTTCAACTCGTTTACAGCCTCCTTAATGAGGACGATTACATTGTCTGTGAACGGGTTGTCTATCCGGAAGCGAATCTGCCCCTTCGCTCCCTTGAGTCCAACCGACCTTTGCGGGATTTTCCGGTTGTCTGTGTTTCTGTAAGCTTTGAGCATGATTTTCCCCGGCTTGCTGCAATGCTGGCAGCCGGAGGTCTCGCCCCGATGTCAAGAGACAGGGACGATATAATTTCTCCCGGCTCCCCCCTTGTTATCATCGGTGGGGCCGCCATTTTTATGAACCCTGAACCGGTTGCCCCTTTTGCCGACTGTATGATAATCGGTGAGGCGGAACCGATCATTGCCACTCTGTTTTCCAGATTTAAAAATATTACTGGCGGCGGAGTTCGGCGGGAAGAACTTCTTGCCACCCTTGCCGCTCAGGTTCAGGGTTGTTATGTTCCATCTTTATATCAGTTTCAATACGCAAAAGACGGGCAGGTAGACAAAATAACTTCCTCCGCTGAGGCTCCGCCACGGGTGAAAAAGGTGGTGATGGGGGAAACAGAAGTTGCCTCTCATTCCATGCAGATGTCTCCCCTTGCTGAACTTGGCATGTACATGGTTGAGCTGGGACGCGGTTGCAGTCGCAGCTGTCGTTTCTGTGCAGCAGGGTTTATTTATCGTCCGCCAAGACTCTGGTCGTCAGATGCCATTATTGCCGCCATTGACAAACGGCCTGCCGGGGTGAGCCGGATTGGACTTCTCGGTATGGAAATGGCCGATGAAGATTCGCTGAATAAAATTGCGGTTAAGTTGAAAGAGGAGCAATGCTCTTTATCTTTTTCTTCCCTGCGGGCGGATAGGATCTCACCTCAGTTGCTTGAGTTGTTGGCAGCGTCCGGCTTGAAATCGGTGGCGATTGCCCCTGATGGAACTTCTGAGAGGTTGAGGCGGGTTATCAATAAAAATCTCTCGGAAGAAGTGTTGATCGATGCTGCTGTAAGGTTGGTGGCTGCCGGTATTCTTCACCTGAAACTTTATGTGATGATCGGGCTGCCCACCGAGACAGAGGAAGATCTTGATGAGCTGGCTTTGATGCTGATACGGATGCGGGCCGCTATTTTACCCATAGCGAGGAAGCAGAAAAAGATGGCGGATATAATGCTTTCGGTAAATTCATTTGTGCCAAAGCCATGGACACCGTTTCAGTATGTCTCTTTTGGTGGGCTTGATCCGGAGGAAGCCGAGCAGAAAAGGGACTCCAGTCAGGCTATACTGTCGTTAAAGAAAAAAATAAAATATCTTCGCCGCAGGCTTAAACCAGTTGTCAACATTCAGATTAAGGTTGACCGGCCGGAGAGGGTTCTGGAGCAGGCGGTTTTCTCCCGTGGTGACCGTCGGCTTGCCGGGGTTATTCTTGATATGGGGACAGGGAGGTACTCCTTTAAACAGGCTATGAAAGTTCATGGACTTAGTGCCTGGGAGTATGCGGTAAGACCACGACAGAAGAGTGAGTTGTTTTGCTGGGATGTTATTGACCACGGTATAAAACGGGGATACCTTGCCCTGGAGATGGATCGGCCTTTGAGAGAAAAAAACACTTCTGCCTGTATACCCAAACGGTGCAGAAGATGTGGGGTGTGCGATGATTGCCAGGTTTAAGAGAAAAGTTTCCGGTAAAAACAAAAACCGTTATCGGCACGGGGTGGCAGAAAAAACGGCTCGTTTTGTTTTTACCGGTAAGTTGTTTGCTCCTCTTACCAGTTGGTGGAAGGAAAAAGAATCTATTCGACCTATTGATGAAAAAGATACGGGACTGCTTCCTTTTGAGCTGGTGAAGTATTTTGCCTTTATAAGCTTAACTCTTATTTTTTGTGCCTCTCTGCTTCTTTCCTGGATGTTGGCAAATAATGCCAAGGTCGTTCTTACGGAGAGAAGTCAGGCATACGGCAAACTCTTTGCCGATAACCTGAACCGTCAGGTTTTCCTCCAGTTTGTCCTCCCCACCGTGGTTCGTTATGGACGGATTGCCCTTTCCGATGACAATCAGTTTGAGAGATTGGATATAATAGTTCGTAATCTCACCCGTGGCATGGATATCGAGTCAGTGACTATTTTTGATTCAAGGGAAAATGTTATTTCCTATTCAACAATCGGGGAAAGAGTCGGCAAACGAGACATGGGCGGGGAAGAATATGAAAGAGCAAGGGCTGGCGAGGATGTATCTGTTCTGGTCTCGACAGGTTCGCTGCTTAATCTTTTTCCTGGAACTACGCCTGTTCACAGTACCCTCAAAACCTATGTTCCTTTTCGCCAGGAAGATCGCGGCGGCAAAAGAACAGGGGAAATCATGGGGGTTATTGAAGTGGTTCAGGATTTATCCGGGGATCTCAGGGCTATTATTGACTTTCAGGCCAGAATCATCCTTTTGTCGCTGACCATAATGTCTGTTCTATTTGCCATCCTCGCTGTTATTGTGGTCAGAGCAAACAAAATAATGGCAGCCCGGGCCAGGGAGCAATTACTGTTTGAAGAAAAACTCGGGGAAGCCCAGCGACTGGCAACCCTTGGCAAGATGGTGGCATCGGTTTCCCATGAAATAAAAAACCCTCTTGGAATTGTTCGCTCCACGGCTGAAATTTTAAGCAAGCGAATCGCCAGGGTGGCACCGGGCAATGAAAAGCTGGCCTCAATCATTATTGAGGAAACCATCAGGCTTGATGGTATTGTTCGTGAGTTTCTTGATTTTGCCCGTCCCCGGGAAGCTCAGCTGAAAAAAAGTTCCATAAATGATCTGGTAGAACGGGTATCCCGCTTTATGGAACCTGAGCTGGGAAAAACGGGAGTTGAGATTATCCAGGATCTGGATTTGGAACTGGAGCCAATCCTTATGGATGGTGAGCATATCTACCAGGTTCTGTTCAATATCGTTTATAATGGAATCCAGGCCATGCCGGGCGGTGGCATTTTAACGATAAGAACAGAAGCTGATAGAGAGTCAGGGGGAGTGTTGTTTTCAGTTATTGATAGCGGTATTGGTATTGATGAAGAAAAGATGGCTCATATTTTTGCCCCGTTTTTCACCGATAAAAATCGGGGAACCGGACTGGGGCTGGCAATTGTCAAGAATATCATTGATGAGCATGGGGGAGAGATCAGGGTTGAGAGCAGGGTCGGGGCAGGGACGACATTTACGGTAATTATTCCAGGTATCAGAAGCCAGAAGTCAGATGACAGATGACAGATGACAGAAGCCAGAAGACAAAAGCCAGATGCATATTCTCTTTCTCGTTCCCACGCTCCTGCGTGGGAATGCATGGGAATGCATATGCAGGTTAAAGGTGAAAAGAAATAATGACCATATTGACGATAAACAAATTGACCTTTAGAGGGCGGGGGCCTTATTCCCTGACAATTTCAGGGGCACAATGTGTCGGGATTGAAGGGGCTTCAGGCTCTGGTAAAACCCTGCTCCTGCGGGCGATTGCTGATCTTGATCCCCATGGCGGTGAACTAAGCCTTGATCGGCTGGTATGTTCAGGGATTCCGGCTCCGGTATGGAGAAAAAAAGTTGCCATGCTGCCTGCTGAGAGCAGTTGGTGGTGTGACCGGGTTGATGAACACTTTCATGATTTTAAGTTAGTAAGCGGTGAACAGTTTGGGCTACTGGGTTTTAGTCTGGCCGTAGGCGGCTGGCAGGTAAGCAGACTCTCCACCGGCGAAAAGCAGAGGTTGTCGATTTTAAGGCTTCTTGATAATAATCCGGCAGTTCTTCTTCTTGATGAGCCGACTGCCAGCTTAGATGAGGTTAATATAGGCAAGGTTGAACAATTAATTACTAATTACAGCAAACAACATCAGGCTCCTGTCCTCTGGGTCAGCCATGACCCGGCTCAGCTTGAGCGGGTGGCAGAGAGATGTCTGTATATGGAATCTGAGGGGAGCATGAGGGAGGCAGTATGCCATGGGCGTTGAATTTTTAACCCCTCTTGACTTGGGGGTTTCTGCGGTTCTGGTGCTTCTGGTTGGTCTTTTAAGCTGGCGGATGCGTCTTGATCTGGAAAAACAGCTTGCCATTGCCTCTTTGCGAATGGTTGTTCAGCTTCTTCTGATCGGGCAGATTTTGCGAACTCTTTTTGACAATGTCAGCCTGCCCTTTGTCTTTACCATTTCCATGATTATGCTCGTTATTGCCGGCAGGGAAGTTATTGCCCGCCAGCAACGGAAGATCCGCGGTATCCATGGCTGGCTGTTGGGGACGGGTTCCATGTTTGTCTCATCCTTTGGGGTTGCTTTTTTTGGACTTACTGTTGTGGTCGGTAATGACCCATGGTACAGCCCTCAATATGCCATACCCCTGTTGGGGATGCTGCTTGGCAACACCATGACTGTCGTTTCTATTTCACTGGAGAGGATGAGTACAGAGGTCTGGCAACAGCGGCAGGTTATTGAACAACGGCTTCTCCTTGGTCAGACCAGTCGCCAGGCAATTGACCAGATCAGGCAGAATGCCATGCGGGCCGGGATGATTCCAGTTATAAATTCCATGGCGGTTGCCGGTCTGGTCAGCCTGCCCGGGATGATGACCGGACAGATTCTTGGCGGAATTCCACCTGTTGAGGCTGTTAAATACCAGATTATGATTATGTTTCTTATCTGCGGGGGAGCCGGATTTGGAAGTATGGCTGCCATTGGTATGCTCAGCCGCAGGCTATTTGATAAGCGGGAACGGCTCCGGCTTGATATTTTTGCTAAGAACTGAGATCATAAGTTGTAGGTCGGGTTAGGTAAATAATGAGAGCCGGCGAAAAACACGAACAGGCAATCATAAACAAAAAAATAAATAAACCAGAAGGCATAAGCGTAATCCGACACCATAACCGTAAGCTGGTAAGGAGAAGTCTTATAAATGAAGAAAATATTTTTGTTCACGGGCACAGCCATTATTATTGTCTGTTTCGTCCTCGTTCTGCTCATTCCGTCCTTTCTCTCATCACCCTTTGTGTTGGAAAAAGCCATTATTCATATCAATCAAAAAGGCACGGGTTCCCTTGCGGTACAGGATTGTTCTATCGGCTGGTTTCAGGGGCTGGTCTGTAATGAGGTCGAGTATAAAGATTGTGGCATTGGTTTTAGCTTGAACATTGAAAAGATCAGCGGTGATCGAGGTTTTCTCGCTCTTATTGCTGCCCCGAAAAATCCTGGGGTTATTCATGCTTATCAACCGGTACTTGAGTTGACAGAGCATCCTGATGATTCTCACCTGCCCACAGAGCGGAATGAAAGGTTTAAAGAAAAAGAGAACCTGAGCCGGGGGGAAGTGGGAAAAGTACCTTTCTGGGAAAAATATATTGTCCGTCTTGTTGTTGAAGATGGCCGCTTTATTTTCCGTTCGTCTGAATCTCCTGGAACCGATAGTTCCCCTTTGACAGCGGAATTCTCTCTTGCGGCAAGTCTTTCTTCCGGTACGGTGAAGTATGAGTTTAAGTGGTCAGGAGGCAAAGAGGGCGGAACCATGACTGCTGAGGGGGTTGTTAACCTGCCGGCGAGGAAGGCAACTTTTTTTGAGACCATAGTTGGCCGCAGCGAGGTACGGATTGAACAGCTGCAGTTAGCTCCTTTTTTGGCACTGGCATCGCTTGGCACGGATATTCCCTCCGGTTCCGCTCTGGTGGACGGTTCTTTTACAGTGGCTGGTGCCGGGCTTGCTCAACTTGACCTGTTCGGTTACTTAAATGTTATTGACCTGAAATTTAAAGATGGTTTGGCTGGTGATGGTTATGGAGACTTAGGCTGGTTGAATATAAGGTTTGACGGCGGTCGGGGAAACGGAGTTGACTGGTTTTGTAATGAACTGATTGTTGAGAGTGAATATGGGGAGTTAACAGCAAAGGGAAAGCTCTCAACTCTCACCGGGGAGGTTGATCTGACATCTTCTTTGCAAATATTTGAGAACCAGACTGTTGCCGGTCAGGTTGACTTACGGGCAGCCGGATTTTATACTCATTCCCGCTTGATGTTTCGTGATATTGATGCCCATATTCGGGACTTTATGTTTGTGGGCAGTGATGGACTTAAAATTGAACAAAACGAACTGGTTATCAGGACAATAAACCCTGAAATTGATGGGGGTTCCCCCATAACTATCCAGGAGATTGAAATATCAGCAAGCATGGAAGAGTGGCAAAGACGGGGTGGTGGCCTGAGCGGTTATGACTGGCAGGAGAAACGGTTGTTTGTGGGTGATCTCGAGATGGATGGTGAACTCCGGGCGGAGAGTATTTTTTCCAGGATTCATCCTTTGTTTGGAACCTTAACGACTGCCACTGGCAGGCTTGGTCTGCGGTTGGATGAGTTGTACTGGCCAGTGATTGCCGGGGGAGAAAACGAGGCTTTGTTTACAGTAGTGCTTGATGCAGACAGGGTGCATTTTGATAGCAAAGACGGTTTGACAGAGGTTTTGAATTCTCTGGGCATAAGTGAACAATCACTGGAACTGAAGGGAAACGAGATCTTCTGCAAGGGTGAGGGGGGGAGAATCGCCTGTTTTCCGGTGCTTATATATGCAGGCAATAGCGAAATAACCATCAGCGGCTCGACCGGCATGGATAAATCCCTTGATTATCTGTTGGAAATATCGGCGGAGGAAGGGTCACCCGTTTTGCCGGAAAACCCTTTGCGGGGAACAGATTTCAGGTTTCAGGTAACGGGTTTTATTGAGCAGGGGGCAGTCTTTGAGCAACTCTAAAATTGAAACTCCAGATCAGAGAGCAAATTAGATAGAGAATGAGAATATGAATAAGGGAAAAAAAATAGTCGTTATCGGGGCAATGGGAGCCGGACTCAGGGCGGCGTGCCATCTTAAGCGGTTATGCCCGGATACCGAAGTGACAGTTCTTGAGCAGGGTGATTTTATTTCTTATAACAGTTGCGGCATACCCTACTACATATGTGGTGATGTTGCCGATGAAGTCCAGTTACGCTCCACCAGTTTCCAGATGGTGCGGGATGTTTCTTATTTCCGGGAAGTCAAGGGGATTAAGGTACTGCCGGCTATGCAAGCTCTTGCCATAGACAGAGCAGCCATGGTTGTTCACGCTCATGATACAAAAACCGGGTTGGCGGAACAGTTTCCCTATGAGCGGTTGTTGATAGCCACCGGTTCGTTACCTGCTATTGGAGGAATAGAGGGAACAGATCTTGATGGAGTATTTGCTGCTGGCGATCTGGCAAAAGCTGTGGAGGTTAAACAGCGGATTGCCAAAGGTATGGTCGCTAGGGCAGTGGTTATTGGCGGTGGAACGGGCGGGGTTGAAATGGCTGAGGCATTGAGTGATCTCTGGGGAGTGGAGACCACCCTTGTTGAGGCAGAAAAACAGCTGCTGCCAGCTCAGCTTGACTGGTCATGTGCAGCCATGTTGACTACTCATCTTGAGGAAAACGGAATCACTGTCTGCGCCGGTGAGAAGGTTGTCGCCATCAGCGGAGATAATTCCAGGGTGGTGGGCGTGGAGACGGATAAGAGAAGTATTGAAACGGATCTCGTTATTCTTGCCACCGGTGTCAGGCCCAATAGTGAACTGGCAGCAGATTCAGGGCTTGCCATGACTCCCCTGGGCGGGATTATGGTTAACCAACGCTTTGAGAGCAGTGATCCCAATATCTATGCGGCAGGGAGCTGTACAACCTCCATTAATCTGATTACCGGCAGAGAAGAGTACCGCCCCTCCGGTGCTCTGACCAGCCGGCAGGGACGGCTTGCCGGGGGTGCCATGGCGGGGCTTCCCGCCAGATTTTCAGGGCTTGTCGGCACCTTGATTATAAAAGCGTTTGACCGCTCTGTTATGGCTTGCGGACTTACCAGAGAAATGGCTGAGAAAGAAGGATTTGCGGCTGAGCTGGTCAGAATTGTTCCCTCTGATCGGGAACATTTTTATCCGGAGCAGGCCCTTGTTGTCATTGAGATGGTTTTTGACATAAAGACGAGAAGAATCCTGGGAGTACAGGGATTCGGGATGATGAATGATACTTTGTCGGCAAGGGTAAATACAGCGACACTTCTCATTGGCCAACAGTCATCAATTGATGACTGTATCGCTCTGGAAACAGCCTATGCACCTCCCTTTTCCCTGCCCATCGATCCCCTTGCCCAAGCTGGTTCGGTGGCTGACAACCTTTGCAGCGGCCGTTTGCGTCAGGTTGGGTTGAGAAGATTTCTGGCCTGGATGGAGGATGTTTCACTTGAGCCGGACTGGATTGTTCTGGATATCCGTAATTATAAGGAATCCGCTCCATTTGTAGAAAAAATAGGTACTGATAAATGGCTTGCCATTGCCTATGAGGAAGTTCGCAGCCGCCATGCTGAACTGCCGGCTGACAAGACGATTATCATTGCCTGTAATTCCGGACATCGAACTTATGATATTCAGATTTTCCTTGATCAGATCGGCAGGAATGATACCATGATTATAGGGGGCGGCCTGAATGTTATTCGTCGCTTGGGAGCGGGCTGGTTGCCTGAGTAGTTGCAGGTGGGTCTGATGTTAAAAATGATAAATAAATGGAATAGATATGGATGAGCTGAATGCAGAACACATGATTGAGGAAATCAAATTTAACATTGAGACCGGCGATGCGATCAAGGCTCGTCTGGTTCTTGAGCAGATAGATAAATTAGACCGGAAAACCCAGAACAGGCTCCTCTATGAACTGTCCCGTGGCGAGGCTGCTTTCACCGTTCCTCTTCTCAACCATGTCTTGATAAAATTTCCGAAACTGGCAGAAGAACTGCCGGTTATCCGTGAGACTTTGATTTCTCACCTGATCGCTTATCCTGATATCCTCGTTGAAAATCTTGGCAACAGGGAGGTAGCAGATAAAACTCTGCTTATCGAAACCGCAGGTGAGTTGCAGCTTGATGAGGCTGTGCCGGCTCTGCTTATTCTTCTTGAGGAAACGGAGGAAAGGGGTACTCTGACCCTTATCATAGAAGCCATTGGTATGATTGGTGATCCGCAGTGTATAAACAGTTTGACCGATTATATGTATGCTGCTGACCGGGGTCTGATTGTTACTGCCATTTATGCCCTTGGTCAGATTGGCACCCCAACCGCTACGCATCGTCTTGCTGAGAGGATGGGGACAGATAATGAGTTTGACCTCCTGATTCTTGGCATCTTTGCTACGGTTCAGGATCAGATTTCCCTGGAAAAATTAAACGATACGCTGCGTTCTCACTATGCCCATATGCGTATTTACGCCAAGGATGAACTTGTCCGTATCGGGGAGAAAGCAGTACCTGTTCTTATTGAAAACTTAAAGGATGATGACAGCGATCTGGTTATCCATACCTTGAATGTCCTTGGTGATATTGGTGATGAAAGTGCAATCATGCCGATTCGTAAATTACTTGATACCCTGCCTGCCAATGCCAATGTTCGTTTTGCCGCTTATGAGGCCCTTGCCTTTCTGCCGTTAAGAAAAGGTGCGTACACCTTGGCTGCCGGTCTGACAGACAAGGAAGATCATGTCTGTGTTGCTGCTGCCCGGGCAATTGATCGCAACTTTAATGAAATACTGGGAGCAGGGATAAAAAATATGATCAGATCCGGTGGTGATGACTCCCGTCATATTGTCAAAACCATAGTCAATACCGAGGTTGATAATATTTTTCTTAATCTTGCCGGTGAAGAGCATTTTCAGGAGATTGCCGGAGAGTACTTTCCTCATACCCATAAGGATATAAGAGAGCATTACCTGAAGTTGCTTAAAGAAAATAACTTTACCGACTTTGCCAAAACAATATCTGGAACAGAAGTGGACAACAGCACCGGGAGCAAGGTCAGGGTTTGTGCAGTGGATGATTCCAGGATGATTCTTAATATTTACAAGGCAACTCTTCATGAACTTGGTTTTGAGCCGGTTCTTTTTGAGTTTCCAGCCGGGGCTTTGGAGTGGCTGGTAAAAGAAAAACCGGCCCTGGTGCTTACGGATTTGAATATGCCGGAGATATCCGGCATTGAATTGACTGAAGGAATTCGTAAAATTTATTCAAGCGATGAACTGCCGGTTGTCATGGTAACTACCCAGAGTGATGTGCAGGATCACGAAGCAGCTACTGCGGCTGGAGTAAACGATATACTTATCAAGCCATTTAACGCAGAGAGTTTGAAAAAGGCGATGGGTAAATATATTAAGGTTTCCTGAATATCCGTGATTGGAGCGAAGCGATCCTCACAGGTAAGAGTGCCTATAGAGTGCCTGTAGACTTCCCGAAGATGTTACCGGCAAACCTCTCAAGCCAGAAACGAAGGCAAGCGTATGGTTCACAAGACCTTTTTTGTTTTTTCTTCTTTGGCGGGATTTTCCTGAAAGGAGATCATAACGGGTTTGGGTGGGCTTATAAATGTGGCTTATCTGTTGCTTACTATTATTTTTGAATTCTGGCTCGATCTGAGTCATAATTTTAAAATTATCCATCTTATGCCTAACATGATAAAAGTGAATGTTTTGCAGATGGAATTATGCAGAAAAAAATCTGCTTAACTTATTGTTAGTGCCTGACTTCCTGCAAAGTTAACAGGCTTGTCGAACAAAAAAGACAACGGAGGGAAAATCGAAATATAGCAAAGCCGGACATCGCCAATTCCCCAGCTGATATCCGTGTCGTTGGGACAATGAACAGCCGGGCAATGGACATCGAAGAATTAGCGGATTTAGCAAATATAGCCGGACAAAAAACATAGGCGGTATCAGGGAAAAGGTGAAAACGAGAATGCGGTGAAAAAATAGTCTCAAATATATTGTAAAAATGATCAATTTCCCTATGAAAACAAGGATTTTAATTGACCCACAATATTACAGTTTGTATATCTGTTTAATTGTTTTCTGAAATTTCCAAATTAAGCAGAGGTTCAAAATTGAAATTAGCTGAAGCAATAAAAACACTATCTCAAGATTCAGCCATTAAAATTGCTAAAGATTAAAAGAGTATGAATACCCTGATTGATTAATTAAATTTAAAATAAAATTTAAGGCTCCTCCTCGCAATTCATCTAACTTGAGGTTGGGATATTTATCTCCTCGCTTATTATGTGGTCTATGTTTCATTGGGCAAGACAACAGCCCCCTTACATTTTCAATTACAATAAATTTTGGTTTAATTTCTAAAGCTATCTCTATATATTTTAAAAAAACATTACCCCGTTCATCATTTAAACCTAGTCGCTTACCTGCTGTACTAAATGCTTGGCATGGGGGCCACCAACTATCAAATCTATATCAGCATTTTTTTCCAAATTTGCATAATCCAATATTTCAGAAGCACAATAATTATTTAGATCTCCCAATAAGGCTATATCAGGTTTGTTTAATTCAATAGTTTGCCGACAAAACTTATCTACTTCACAAGCAAGCATAATATCAAATCCAGCATCTTCCAGACCTAGATCGAGTCCCATTGCACCAGAGAAAAAACTTAAAGCAATAGGCTTGGAGACAGGAGAAATTTTGTAAGTAGCGTGATCCTCCGCAAGAGTATTGCCAGCAGTAATACCATATGAACATAAGCAATCAGATTCAACCGCCCATGAACTTCCAATTTTATTCGCATCAATTTTACCATCACGGCAAAGTTCTCGAACTCGTTGAACACTCAAATTCAAAATAAATGAAGTTTCTTTTACTGACAAAAGGGTACTCATGGGTTGTTTCCTCCTCGACTGTTTTCATTAGTACCCTGAAACATAATGAGCCACAGAAACAAAGTCAATGAAAAAACAACAGGCAATTGTATTGTATTGTCTTGTTATTATTAAAAAATAGTGATAGGGCCTTGCATGAGATATGAATGACGGGGTCAGGCTTGACAAATGGGCATTTAAAGAAGCCCTCCTTTAATTATCGTGGAATTCGGGGGACACCATACTTAATTATTGACTGTTGCGGCATTAGAAGTTAAGGGGGAAGGGGACGGATTTATTTTATAGCGAGTATGTGGATTTAGGATTGGAAATAGTGGTTATGGAAGCTATTACTAACAAAAAAATGCACCGGATAAACCGGTGATTTTGGCGTTC
>CAZEMY010000031.1:0-13743 GCA_964513405.1 uncultured Desulfobulbaceae bacterium | reverse complement strand
ATTACGCATTGATGGTGATCCCGGAGATGCTGCCGATGAGATTAACAGCTGGGCGGAAGAAGTTGCCGGTTCTGTATAAGCTCTAAAAAATAAAATCCTCTCTGCGGGGCAGCTTTTTTTTAAAAAAAGCTGCCCCTTCTTTTTCAAAATGGCCAGCGTTCAATTCTGGTGGGAGTCACTCAAAAACAACCCGGTCTTCGTTTTCGTGTCCGGCAAATTGAATTTCTCCTATAACAAAAGGCATCTCTCCCTGTGCTTTAAGCTGCTGGATAATATCATCAACTTCCTCTTCGTGAACAACCGCCATCATACCAATTCCCATATTAAAGGTACGGTACATCTCTTTTTCAGGGATTTGCCCCTTATCTTGAAGATATGAAAAAATCGGAGGAATATCCCATGAACCTTTTTTTATTACAGCTTTGGTGTTTGCCGGCAGGATTCTTGGAATATTATCGATAAACCCGCCGCCTGTGTTATGGATCAGGCCGCTTATGTTGTGATTGCGCAATGTTGCAAGTATGCTCTTAACATATATCCTGGTTGGTTTTATTAGTTCTTCACCTACGGTACAACCAAACTCTTCAATGTGGTCATCTACAGACAATTCAGATTGCTCAAAGATGATTTCCCTTACCAATGAGTAGCCGTTGGAGTGGAGACCGGATGAGGCGAGACCTATAATTTTATCGCTGACCCGAATTTCACTGCCATCAATGATTTCATTTCTTTCGACCATGCCGACAACGAAACCGGCAAGGTCATAATCGCCCGGTTGGTATAACCCCGGCATTTCCGCAGTTTCTCCTCCTATCAGGGCACACTCTGCCTGTTTGCAACCCTCTGCAATTCCTTTGACCACATCTGTTGCTACGCTTAAATCAAGCTTGGAAACAGAAAAATAATCAAGAAAAAAAAGGGGCTTGGCTCCACTGACTATAACATCGTTGACACACATGGCGACCAGATCAATACCTATTGTATCATGTTTGTTGCAGAGCTTGGCGACCATTAGTTTGGTGCCTACCCCATCGGTGGAAGATATAAGTACAGGGTCTTCATACCCGGCATTCCCTATGGCGTAAAGCCCGGAAAAACCGCCTATGTCCCCTATAACCCCCCTGTTGTGGGTCTCGCCAACAATCTTTTTAATGCGGGAGACAAACTCATTGCCTTTGTCTATATCAACCCCGGCTTCGCTATATTTTGACATTTTCTCTTTGCTTATGATTTTGTGAAATGGAATATAATTCTCCTGGTAAGGAAGATTCCATGGAATCTTTAATGTAAATGTTCGACTATCACCCCATTTTCATCCGATTCGCCTCTCCCGCATATGACTAAATATAGCGAGAAAGGCGAATCGAACAAACCGGGGGCAACATTCGAACATTTAAGGGGGCGTGGTTTCTCGCTGACTCCGCACCAACCCGAATATTTACTCTTTAATTTCCTGATATCTTGATGTTGATTAATGATATCGTAGTAATTAACCTTTGCCTCACAATCTAACTTACTTTTTTTTATTAAATATTGTCAATAAATTTATTATAGCTGTATCATAAACTTAAATATATATCATGTCGCTGTATTGTAACAGGTTTGAATATTCTATGATCTGTATTTTCGTGTAAATTGTTATTGTTATCTACGCATGGGCAATAAACACGGGGGCAACGGTTATCTTTATGTATAGAAAAAACAGCAGTGACACAGCGAAGTTTCTGTGATAATAAACCTGTCGGCACAGAGATTTTCTGTCCGCAGGCTATTTAAGGGGTAAGTTACTGTGATTAAATGAAGAATTTACGGCAGGGTAATGTTTGTCTGTCCTTTGTTTTTTTTAATTCATATTACTTGATGACATGGAATTTTTTATAACTCTTGTTGGATTGATTTTTATACTTGAGGGGCTGCCCTATGTCGCCTCTCCGGAGGCCATGCAGCGATGGTTAAGGCAGTTGCTGGAAATGCAGCCTGGGCAGTTGCGTATTGCGGGAATGCTTTCAATGGCCTTTGGTTTTTTCCTCTGCTGCCTGACCCTGAAAACCGGATTGTTCTCATAAGAAGGGAAATTTAAAAAATTCTAATGTATAACTCCACTTGACGCATTGACAAAATGTAACTACACTGCGGTTATGGATTTTGAATGGGATGATACAAAACGCAAATCCAATATAAAAAAACATGGAATAGATTTCATCGATGGGTCTATGATTTTTGATGGTTATACTCTTACTATTGAAGACGATCGATATGATTATGGAGAAGATCGTTTTATTACATTTGGGATTCTTGAAGGAAGGGTCGTTGTGGTTGTGCATACAGAAAATGGTGACTTAATAAGGATTATTTCAATAAGGAGGGCAACAAAATATGAAGAAAACACATATTTCTCACAAATCTCGGACTGATTGTAATCGTGTCGATAAGATATGTGATAAGGACATAGATCTTTCTGAAAATCCTGAGATTACACCAGAAATGTTTGCAAAAGCAGTTCTGAGAAAAGGTCTTAAACCTGTAACTCGAAAATCTCAGGTTACTTTGCGAATTGATGATGAAGTTCTGGCGTGGTTTAAAAACCAGGGAAAAGGTTATCAAACACGAATAAACTCTTTGCTTAAGGCGTACAAAGAAGCAAACCAAAATGAATCTGGCAGAATAATTTAATCCGGCACTCACCAGCTTGCACAACACTGTCTTTTAAATAGCCGGTGAGTACCGGAAAGGATAGCGATGAGAAAAACACCTAAAAGAGAGATGATCGGTTTTGAGGGGAAAGTGTTGTTTGATACCCTCAGGCGTCTCCATCGCCGCGGGGCAACCGGTAATCTCAAAAAGCTTATCGGGAAAACCCATCCGGCTGATCTGGCCTGGGTTTTTCGTTCCCTTGGTGTTGACGAGAGAAAAGATATTTTTCAGGTTATTGGTGAGACCGAAGTTGTCGCCGATTTTTTAAGTGAATTAGACACCTCGATTATGGTGGATATTGTTGCTGACCTGTCTCCCGGTTTCATGGCGGATATCGTTACCATAATGGCTTCTGATGATGCGGCTGATCTCCTTGAAGCACTTCCCGGGGAGGTTGCTGCTGAAATCAGAGCCAGTATGGACGCAGTGGATCGGCAGGAAGTTGAAGAACTGCTTAAATATGACCCGCAGACCGCAGGCGGAATCATGTCGCCGGATTTCATGTATCTTGATGAAAACCTGACGGTTGAAGAGACAATCAGAAAACTGCAGAAACGAAGCGAAGAAAAAGAGATGGTGTTCTATCTTTATATTACCCATGGCGACGGGCAGTTGACCGGAGTACTCTCTCTGCGGGAATTATTACTGCACCCCATGCATCGCAAGCTGAAAAATATCATGAACGCCAAGGTTATTTCCGTAACCACGGACACCGACCAGGAAGAAGTTGCCCATGTGGTTTCCCAGTATAACCTTCTTGCTGTTCCTGTCGTTGATGCCACTTTTCAACTGGTTGGGATTGTAACTGTTGACGATATCATTGATGTCTTAAGAGAAGAGGCCACCGAGGACTTTCTCCAGATGGCTGGTGCCGGTAAGGAACAGGAAATTCTTCTCAAGCCCCTCCATGAAAAAATAATGCTTAGGACTCCCTGGCTTCTTGCCTCGTGGTTTGGCGGTATTGGTGCCATGATGATAATTAACTCTTTTTCTATGGAGCTTAATAAAGTTTTGGCTCTTGCTTCTTTTATTCCTGTTATTGTCGGAATGGGCGGCAACATTGCGACCCAGTCATCCACCATTATTGTTCGGGGTCTTGCCACTGGCCGGGTCAATATGAATCACTTCTTCAAGGTGATAGGTAATGAGTTTATCGTTGGCCTGGTGCTTGGAGTCTCGTTTGGTATTCTTCTTGGTGTTCTGACATTTTTTCAGTATGATTCCCCTGTGTATCTCGGTCTGGTTGTCGGTTTATCTGTTTTTGGGGTCATGACCATGGCCGCTACGGTTGGCTCGTTTGTCCCTATGGTTTTGAAACGGTTTAATATAGATGCCGCCATAGCCACCGGACCATTTATTACAACCTCTGTTGATGTGCTTGGAGTTGCACTTTACTTTTCCATTGCCAAGTTTTTCCTTAATCTCTGAGAATATTATGCGTCTTCTTTTTGGCCGCTCCTGTGAGGGGCGGGTTTCACCGCTGGTTATTTTTATTATCCTTTTTGGCAGTGGTCTGCTCTTGTACCAGAGTTTTCAGCCATCTCTCCATGATCCTGATGCTATTCCCCGAGCGGTGCTGGCCCGTGGCGATCTGGCAGCAGATGAACAAAATACCATTGAAGTATTCAGGAGTGCTGCTCCGTCAGTGGTCTTTATTACTTCTATTGCCCTGCGACGAAATCTTTTCAGCTTAAATGTCTATGAAATTCCCAGAGGTAACGGTTCGGGATTCGTCTGGGATAAACAGGGACGGATTGTTACCAATTATCATGTCATTGCCGATGCCAGCCGCTTAGAGGTAACCCTGGCCGACCATACCACCTGGAAGGCTGTAATGGTGGGAGCTGCTCCGGATCGCGACCTTGCTGTGTTACAGATTTCAGCACCGAGAGATAAACTTTTTCCTCTTGCCATTGGTGAATCGGAGAACTTGTTGGTGGGGCAGAAGGTCTTTGCCATTGGTAATCCATTTGGTCTGGATCAAACACTGACCACCGGGGTGGTCAGTGCCTTGGGCAGAGAGATAAAGTCGGTTACCGGCAGGGTTATCTCAGATGTAATCCAGACAGATGCCGCCATAAACCCCGGCAACTCAGGGGGACCGCTGCTTGACAGTGCCGGTCGTTTAATTGGGGTCAATACTGCCATTTATAGTCCAAGCGGGGTCAGCTCAGGGATTGGTTTTGCTGTGCCTGTCCATGAGGTCAACCGGGCGGTTTCTCAACTTATCCGGCATGGGCGGGTTATTAAACCAGGACTGGGAGTTACCCTCGCTCCCCCAAATCTTGCCCGTCAGTTTGGTTTGCCGGGGGTGTTGATTTTAAATGTCCTGCCCGGTTCGAATTCTAAAAAGGCGGGTTTGCGTCCTACTCGGCAGGTAAGGGGTGGTTTGATTCTCGGTGATTCCATTCTCGCAGTTAATGAAAATCAGGTCAATGACTTTAACAGTTTGCGGGATGCCCTGGAACAGTTCAAAGTCGGTGATACTGTAACCCTTACCCTGCTCCGTGACGGGGTGGAAGAGAGAGTTTTTGTTACCTTAGAGGCGATGGAATAGATTTTAGGGTTTGCAATCACGATCACTTGATACCTTTATCTTGCTCCCAAAACATATAATGAAAAAAAACATTATTCTTAAAGATTGTTACAAGCAGTATACGGATGAGCTTGATAAGGTCTGTTCTCCTTTAGAGACTGTCCGGCGGTTTCATGAGCGGCTTGCCGGTTTGAACCTTGATATTCTCCAGGAGGTGCGGAGAATAGATAATGGCCGTCTTGATATCCCGGTTTATTTCAGTGTTTGCGGTAGGGATGCTGAGAACATTATTGGTAATAAAAAGCAGATGGGCAAAGGATCAACTCCTGAGCAGGCCAAGGCTTCCGCCTGTATGGAGCTTGGAGAGCGGTTCAGCCTTTTTGCCTTTATGGAGAATCAGGATAACTTCATCCATGATACCTGGGCGGGGGTTAAATCTGCGGGTTATCCGGTTCTTGAGTTAGATAAATGGTTGTTGTCAGTTCATGACGAGACAACCGGTGTAGACAGGTTGGAAAAGTTGATACGCGACATCCCAATCCGTTGGGTATGGGCAAGTAATTTGAGTCGTAACAAAGAAAAGGAAGTTCTTCTTCCTTTTTCGTGGTTCTATGCCATTAATGAATTTAATGGCTCTGCTGCCGGCAACAGTATAGAAGAGGCAATCGGTCAGGGGGTGGCCGAAATTGTGGAGCGGCATGTCTGTGCTGAAGTCAGTCATGGACGGCTTGTCACCCCCCGTATTGATTCTGATTCCGTCCGTAACCCGGTGGCCAGAGAACTCTTGGATAAATTTTCTGCCAACGGTATAAAAGTTTACCTGCATGATTTTTCTCTTGATACCGGGATACCAACCGTGGCAGCTCTTTGCTTTGACCCTGCTTCGTTTCCTGAAAAAAGTGAAATTGTTTATACTGCGGGGACAAGCCCGGATCCGGAAAAATCTCTGATTCGTGCCTTAACCGAGGTCGCCCAGTTGGCTGGAGACTTTAATTCCGGCTCAAATTATGTCGCCAGTGGCTTGCCTAAACCGTTGTCAATGGATGAAATATCGCATATCATCTCTTCGCCGGAAAGCGTAGCCATTGATACTCTGCCTTGTCTTATTGATGAAAATAAAAATATCAGGGTTGAAGTGGAGAGTTGTGTCAGCCAGCTTGCCGGGAAAGATCTGGAGGTGTTTGTCGTTGATATCACCCATCCGGAGCTTGATATTCCGGCTATATATACCATTGTTCCCGGTTGTCATTTCCGGGAGAGAGCAAGAGGAAAGCAGGTTGGACTTTTTATTGCGAAGTTGATCTATGAACAAATAGCGGATTTAAAGGAGTGTGAGAGAGGGCTGGAGAAGATGAAGGCGGTTCTGCCGCAGGCATATTATCTGGAATTTTATCTTGCCAGAAACCTTATGGACAGGAACCTCTTTGACAGGGCTGTTACTCATCTTGAAAAGTCTTTGACCATGGAACCGGAAGATGAGGATATACCTTATATCTATTCCTACCTTGGTGATTGCTTAAAAGAGCTTGGTCTTTTTGACAAGGCAATTTCTGCTATTGAAAAAGGGCGGGCCTATGACGATGAACGGCCTGATTTTCATAATATTCTTGGTGTCTGTTATTTTAAGAAAGGCTGTTACCAAAATGCCATAGAGAGGTTTCATCGGGCTGTGGAATTAAATCCTTCTTCTGCCATTGATTATGCCAATCTGGGTATTAATTACAGAAAGACAGGCAGAAATAAGGAGGCTGTAAAGTATTTGCAACTGGCTGTCTCGCTGGAACCTGGACTTGATTTTGCGGTTGACAACCTCGCTGAACTACTGGTTTAAAAAGGACTGTAACCTGTAACAAACCCAAATTGTTTTTTATTCATTTTACTTACCCATGATTACTACACCTGAAAATAAAAATATATCCTGGCCCGCCCTGCCTGTTGTTGATCAAACCATGCTTGAAGAGGCCTTTGCTCTGGCTGGAGAGCAAAATATAGACTACGCCCCGGGGGAGAGAAAATATCTGATAGAGAAAATAAAAAAACTTCTGGCCCGGGAAGATGCGGTTCTGGTTGCCCATTATTATACCAGTGATGATTTGCAGGCTCTTGCAGAAGAAACCGGTGGGTGTGTAGCCGATTCGCTGGAAATGGCAAGATTTGGCAGTGAGCATCCGGCCACAACTCTGATTGTTGCCGGGGTTTGTTTTATGGGGGAAACCGCCAAGATTCTCAACCCTGAAAAAAGGGTTATTATGCCGGATCTCCGGGCAACCTGTTCTCTGGATCTTGAATGTCCGGCAGAACTCTTTACCGATTTTTGCGATGCCCATCCTGAATATACCAGCGTGGTCTATGCCAATACCAGTGCTGCGGTCAAGGCCAGGGCCGACTGGGTGGTAACTTCCGGGATTGCCTTGCCAATTGTTAAATATCTGGCGGGCAGGGGAGAAAAACTGTTCTGGGCACCTGATCGTCATCTCGGTGCGTATGTGCAGGCAGAGACCGGGGCAGACATGTTGCTCTGGCCGGGAAGCTGCGTCGTCCATGAACAGTTCAAGGCCGAGGGGATAGTTAGGCTACAGGAAAGATATCCCCAGGCTCAGGTGCTTGTCCACCCAGAGTCGCCAATGGATGTTGTTAATATGGCTGATGTGGTCGGCTCAACCACTGCTCTTATCAAGGCTACTTATAACTCTGCCGTTCAGGAATTTATCGTTGCCACAGAGCCGGGTATCTTTTACAAGATGAAGCAGACTTCACCTGATAAGCTGTTCCTTGAAGCACCGAGTGGCGGCCTGGGGGGAAGCTGTGAGAGTTGTCTTCGCTGCCCATGGATGGGGATGAACGGTCTGCGTAATCTTGCTGAAGTGATGGAGACAGGGAACAGGGATAATGAAGTTTTTATTGATGAGGATATTCGTATAAAAGCATTGCTGCCAATCCGGAAAATGATGGATTTTGCCCGTGGAATAAGTTGAAGATGGTGAGATTATATAGTACTGTATGAGTCGTTACATATATTAAATAGTTCAAATATGTTTAAAATTACCAGAGGGTTAGTTCTGTGATTTCGCTAACACTGTTGCGTAGATTTAAGGTCGTTCACTTTATCGTTTTCTTTATCTGTTTGTTGTTGTCAGGATTCCCACCAATTACTTTTGCCCAAGAGAGTGATGCCGGCAACACAGACCTTGTTCTGGTAATAGGTAAGGTCAGCTCGAATCCCAAAAATCATTACAAGCGTCTTAAACCTATTGCCGATTATGCGGTCTCAAAGATGGGTGATCTCGGTTATACTCACGCCAGGGTATTGATAGCGAGAGACCGTGATGAGCTTGTCCGTTTTCTAAAGCAGGGTAAGGTTGACTGGGTTACGGATACGCCATTTTCCGCCATGGAAATTCATGAGAATTCAGGGGCAGAATTATTGCTGCGGAGATGGAAAAAAGGAGTCCCTGAGTATCATACGGTATTTTTTGCTCGTAAGGACAGCGGTATTGAGAGCATCGGTGACCTAAAAGGTAAAACCATTGTTTTTGAGGATCCTGATTCCACCAGTGCTTATTACATACCCGCCGAGATTTTAATCAGGCAGGGGTTTAACTTGGTACGGCTTAAATCTCCCAAGGAAACTCCGTCAAAAGACGCTGTTGGCTATGTGTTTGCCGGACAAGAAATTACCATGTCCACCTGGGTCTATAAAGGGATTGTGGATGTCGGTGCTTTCAGCAATCTGGATTTCATTAAAGAAAAAAGTTCGCCATCATTGTTCCGTGGAAAATTTACCATTCTGCACCGAAGCAAGAATTACCCGCGAAATATCGAACTGGTGCGTAAAAATTTACCTGAAGTCGTAAAACAAAGGCTTAAAGAAATATTACTCCATGCCCATGAAGATTCAGGAGCTGTTATTGCCTTAAAAGAGTATCGAAAAACAGCGAGATTTGATGAACTTGATGCTGAGAGTTTATTAAGCCTGCAGGGTTGTATCTCTATCAGGGCGTTGGTTGACGAAACTCTTAATCCATGAAATATGGTCTTCAATATCGTTATGGGCTGACTATAGCTGCCATGATTACTCTGGTTACCATTGTTCTCGGTGCCTTGTTGTTAATCGGGTTCAGAGGGAGTGTTATTAATTTTTCCGAGGAGAACCGGCTCAAAGTTGACCAGGATTTGCGTAAGCAGGCCAAAGGTTATGGCGTAATCATGGTCGATATACTGGCAGAGCAACTTGTTAATCCGCTTTACAGTATGGATATAGGCGATATGTGGCAGATTTTGAGTTCCACCGGGGTTTCACCGGACATTATTTCTGTAAAGGTGTACGACGGTGAGGGTGATATAGTTCATGACGGTAATGAAGCCGTACCGACCTTTGGTTACCCCATTGGGGATACTGAAAGCATAGCAGCAATCCAGAGGAGAGGAAGTATTGTTTTCACAGAGACAAAAAATGTACTGTTTATCTCCCGTTCAATCTGGATTGGCGACATCCCCTTGGGCGGTGTGCGGATTGGTTTTTCGCTTCACTCCATTAACGAAAAGTTATTATATTTGCAAAGGCAGCAACGGGAACTCTTGGAGGATAGTCTTCAGGATATTGCCTTTAAAGTTATTTTAACCACCTTTGCCCTTGTTGCTCTCGGGGCATTGCTTTCCCTGTTAATGTTTCGCAAAATGGTTAGGCCGATAAAGGAAGTTGCCGAATTTGCCAGAGAGATTGGCACGCAAAATTATAACAGGGAATTGAGCTATAAGTATAGGGATGAGATTGGTGACTTGGTGGATTCATTTAACTATATGAGCCAGCAATTACAGGAAACCACGGTATCCAAAGATATGGCCGAAGTTGCAAGCCGGGCTAAAGGGGAGTTCCTTGCCAATATGAGTCACGAGATCAGGACACCTCTGAACGGGGTTTTGGGAGTGACATATTTGCTTTTGCAGACAGATTTGTTGGAAGAACAGCGAAAACTTGTCCTGACCATTTGTGAATCAGGAAACAGTCTGCTTTATCTTATTAACGATATTCTTGATTTTTCAAAAATTGAGGCCGGGAAGTTAGAGCTTGAGAGTCTCAACTTTGACCTGCGGGAACTCATAAATGGTGTCAATGATCTTTTTGCCGGCAAAGCCAGCGAAAAGGGATTAATTCTAACCAGCAGGGTTCAGGAAGATATCCCTCAAATTATCCATGGTGATCCGCTTCGTTTAAGCCAGATCTTTGCCAATTTTATTAGTAATGCCATTAAATTCACGGAGCATGGAAGCGTGAATATGATGGTTGAGCTTTTGGAAAAGAATGATGGGGCAGGGTTGTTTCGTTTTACAGTAAGCGATACCGGAATTGGACTTAATGCGGAAGAAAAGGCGGGGCTGTTTGCTGCTTTTTCCCAGGCAGACAGCAGCACAACAAGAAAATATGGGGGGACCGGATTGGGGCTGGCAATTTCCCGACAGCTGATTGAGTTAATGGACGGTGAAGTTGGAGTAGAGAGTGAGTCTGGCTCGGGGAGTAATTTCTGGTTTACGGTGAGTTTGCAGGTTCCAGATGATCAGAAAAGGGCTGTTTGCGAATATAAGCGGGAAAGGCAGGAGTTAATAAGTCTTGCAAAAGACAAAAAAGATCTTTTTGACTGCCGGGTTCTTCTTGTTGAGGATAATCCCACAAACCAGATTGTTGCTGAAGGAATGTTAAAATTACATGGCTGCACGGTTGAGCTGGCTGTAAATGGTAAAGAGACTGTCCAGGCGGTTAAGAAAAAAGAATTTGATATCATACTTATGGATTGTCAGATGCCGGTGCTTGACGGCTATGGGGCAACAGCAGAAATAAGAAAAATTGAAAATAAAACAAAAAAGCCCCATACTCCCATAATAGCGTTTACTGCCCATGTAATGAAGGGTGACAGAGCGAGATGCCTAGTGGCTGGAATGGATGATTATCTTGCTAAACCGTTTACACCACAACAACTGTTAAATGTTCTTAAAAAATGGGTACCCCGTGTCAGGCAGAGTACAGAAGTGGGCAGCCCGGAAAATGCCAATATAAATGAAGTAAAATCCGCTTCTGCTGTAAAGAGTTTTGATCCCTCTGTCTTTGCACAGTATAGACTTATTCAGAAGACGGGTGAGCCGGATATTGTCAAAAAAATTATCAGGAGTTATCTTGAGAGTGCTCCGCCTCTGCTTAAATCTATTAAAAATGGTGTTAAGGCAAAAAATACTGAAACCTTATGGCAGGCTGCCCATACCATGCAGTCAAGCAATAAATTAATTGGTGCTGGACACATGGCTGATATCTGCGGTGAACTGGAAATGAAAGGCAGGGCTGGGAGTCTTGAGAACTGTGTGCAGTTGTTGGCGGAGTTGGAGCGGGAGTTCCCATATATCGAAAACCAGCTCCGGAAAATGTTATAATTCAGGTTGAATTCTTGAGGTGTAAATATTTTTAATGCCCGGGAGACGGGAGACGGGAGACGGGGCAGAAGTTATATGTTCTAAAGTTATTTAATCTACACTCCTAATCTGTCTCTGTTGTCGTTTTATCCATCCCTGGCAAAACTGCAGGGGATGGCATTTTTTTACGGGCTTTGCCGGTCTGATTGCTGACCCGTCGCACCACCCGGTTGCCGATTCTTTTTCCTTTTGCCGATGCCTGTTTTATCAGATATTCGTTAAACTCTATTTCCTCGCTGTTGTATCTGGCTCTGGCCGAGGGAGCAAAACTGACCCTGCCCCGTATATCTTTTTCGCCTACCACGAGTAATTGAATTATAGATCGTTTATGTTCAGGGAAGAGGCGGTACTCCCGGTTATTGATAAATGTCGGCATCTTAAATCGTTTTACGAAGCTGCGGTTCTCTAACCCGGACCGGTAAATAACATTAAAAATAAGCTTTTTACTAACTACTCCCATAAAGAGGAGATTCTCACCTATAAACAGCTTGTCCATGACCGGGACAACTTTATAAACACCATCCCTGAAGATAAGGATAATCTTGTCATATTCGGAGCAGTTCACCGTTATATCGGTTTTCTCATCTTCAGATTTAACCTTACTTCCGATGAATCCTGTTTGTCGATTATATGAGACAATCAGGTTTGAGAGAGCTGCCTTGCGGGCAATAACTTCGTCAAAATGCTTTAGCTTGCTTCTTCTGGGAAACAGAGAACCAAATTTTGCAAGTAATCCTTCTATATAGTTTATCGTAAAGGCAACCATGTCTTTTAAGTCTTTTGTGATCCTGCGAATGTTCTTTTCAAGCTCTTTTATCTCTTTTTTCTGTCGGTTTATATCATAGCGGGAAATCCGGCGGATTTTAATTTCGAGAAGCCTCTCCACATCCTCCCTGCTGACTTCTTTGTCTAATTCATCTGCAAAGGGGAGTAATGATTTTAATACCGCATCAACCACTGCCGAGTATACGGTTTCCTCCTCAATCTCCTTGTATATTCTTTCTTCAATAAAAATCTGTTCCAATCTTCTTGCATGCAGTTTTCCCTTAAGCCTGTCAAATTCTATTTCAAGCTCTTTTTGCAGATAACCAAGGAGTTTATCCGTGTTGCGGCGGAGAATCTCTTCAACCTTGAGTTGACACGGCATATTCTCCCTGATAACCATCAGGTTTGGGGATACACTTACCTCACAATCAGTAAATGCATAGAGGGCATCAATGGTTTCTTCGGCCTGCACGCCTCTGGGCAGCTTTATTTCCACTTCTACTGTTTCAGCGGTATAGTCGTTTATTGATGAAATTTTAAGTTTAGAATTTTTAACCGCCTTTTCCACCGAATCAATCAGGGACTGGGTGGTGATATTGTAGGGAAGTTCTGTTATGGTAATGGTTTTGCTGTCCGTTTTCTCCATTTTTGCCCGGCAGCGGATCTTGCCGTTACCGTGGTTATATTCATTGATATCAACTATACCTCCCCTCGGAAAATCAGGATAGAGGGTGAAATCATTACCACGGAGATAGTCAATCTGGGCTTTCAGCAGCTCAGAAAAGTTATGGGGCATTATTTTGGTTGCCATGCCCACAGCAATGCCCTCGGCACCGAGTGCAAGAAGAAGGGGGATTTTGGCGGGCAGGGTAACGGCTTCCTGCATTCTCCCATCATAGGAATCAATAAGGATTGTTATATCCTTGTTGAACATGGTTTCTATTGCCAGGGGCGTGAGACGACATTCGATATATCTTGCTGCTGAGGCCTGGTCTCCGGTGAAGATGTTACCGAAGTTTCCCTGTCGATCAATTAAAAAACCTTTATTGGCGAGATTAACCAGGGCGGCAAAAATAGACTGATCCCCGTGGGGATGTAACTTCATGGTCTCGCCGACCACATTTGCAACCTTGTGATAACGACCGTCATTCATATTGTTAAGGGTTTGAAGAAGCCGTCGTTGCACAGGCTTGAGACCGTCATCCACATCAGGGATTGCCCGTTCCCGAATAACATAGGAGGTGTAATCAAGGAAATTATCATCAAATACTTGATGCAGTTTCCCCTTG
>CAZEMY010000030.1:0-13787 GCA_964513405.1 uncultured Desulfobulbaceae bacterium | reverse complement strand
TTTCGTCCATCACCCTTTATGCTGTCTTCATGATGCCACCGCTGTATAGTGCGACAGGAGATGCCAATCGTCTCATTCGCCTTTGACAGGCGAGCTCCAGCAGCACAAGCTTCTTCTATTAATTCAATCACTTTCCTACGCTCCGCAAGGTTTGTTTTTCGTCCTCTTGCCCCTGCCAGAGAAACTGGACTTTTTTTTGAAGAATTAACAGGGCAGCAGCCTCAGCCAGTGCCTTTTCTTTACGCCTTAACTCCTTTTCCAGTCCTTTTATGATCTTAGTCTGATTGCGTATAGCAGTATGTTCATCCTTATGTGAAATCTGGGAATGAGCACTTATACAGGTCTTTCGCCATGCGTCAATTTGTAAAGGGAAGATGCCTTTACTACGACAATATTTGCTCAATTCATTCTCATTCAAAGCAGCTGTTTCCAACACGATATTGAATTTAGCTTCACTGTTCAACTGTCCATGTTGGGTTGCTTGTTTTTTAACCTTTCCGTTTCGAGCCTTACTGCGCCAGGTATATAGGGTATCCTTGGGAATACCTGTCTCCTGTACCAGTTCAGGGACTCCTATACTATTTGGTGGCAGCATTCGTGCAATGATGCTATCTTTTAACTCTTTCGGATAATGATTCATTTGTTGTTACCTCATAGGTATTAGCGGTAAGGGGTGGTGTCTCGCCCACAGGTGGCTAACATCCAGTCGCCCTACGGGTTCCTTCCTGTTAGCCACCTGTGGGCGAGAACTCCCTTATCTTAACAGGCCCCCTGGCTCACACACAACTTTTAAAAAAGAGGCGACAACTATCCTGACACAGGAGTCAAATGCCGGAAATGGATATATATATATGTCAACAGGCAATAAACTGACACAGACACCACAAACACTACAGGCAGTCCTGCTGCCGGATGGCTCACTTCAACTTGAGGGTGACACCGGCAGTGGTAAACAGACAAGGAGTTGTACACTGCTGCAACGGGAAATCTTTTCCGTTTACAGAAAAGATCGCGGGAACTGGCTGCTCTTTCTTGGCTTTTCCGACCCGCAAGTGTCTATCCCGGATTCGCTTGAGTTCTGGCGTCGTTTCAGTTCTCTTTTTGTTCGTCATCTTCGGATGACACCAGATCTGGAAGAACTTCGCCATCAGGTGGAAATTCCTCTGCCTGAACAGGAATTTGTCGAACTGCTGAAAACAACTCCGCCAATGATTGGCGGGGAATATATCAACTCTCACCTCCTCTCTGAATTCTGGTCTGGTCTAAACACATCTTTTACCATATCCATCGACCAGTTTTCCGGATCTGTCGCCGAGTTTATCCGTCACTATTCACCCAACTCTCACCTCTTGGGTCGGATTTATTTTCATCTTGTCGAAAACAAAGATGACCATGCCCCCTTTGCCTTTCTGGCGACTTATTCAACCCGAATGGGAGGTCAGGGACAATCAAAACATTTGCCCCTGAAATATGCCCTCCAGGAATATCGGGACGACAATAATAAACTGCTGGAGTTGTTAACCACAGTCTATGAAGCCGCAAAGGAGAGTACGCTTATTACAGAACTGTTAGAGAGTAATGAACTCTTTTCACCTCTGGCCTGGAGCAGCCGCGAGGCACACACTTTTTTACAGGAGGTGCCACTCTATGAGGGAGCAGGCATCCTCTGTCGTATTCCTGACTGGTGGAAGGGCAAAGGTAGAACAGTTGCACTGAAAATCAGCCTTGGCGAGCAAAGACCGACCATGGTGGGTATGGCTGCCCTGCTGGATTTTTCCCCACGGCTGATGCTGGGCGACGATGAACTCTCAGTGGATGAAGTAAAGCGTCTTCTTGATGAAGTTGAGGGTCTGGCCTTTATCAAAAACAAGTGGGTGACCGTTGACAGGGAGAAGCTGAAACAGGTGCTGTCCGCCTATAAAGAGGCACAGGATCTGGCAGGACAGGAAGGGTTAACCCTGATGGAAGCCATGCGTCTGCAACTGCAATCCGGTCCCAAACGAATGGAAACAGTAGGTGCAGGTATACTTGAAATTGAAAATGGTGAGTGGTTGCAATCCGTTTTTGACAAGATGAAGCACCCCGGGCAACTACCGGAAGTCCACACTGATGATCGCTTCAAGGCAAAACTGAGACCCTACCAGCAGGATGGATTGCGTTGGCTCTTGGAACTTAATGGGCTTGGTTTTGGAGCTTGTCTGGCGGACGATATGGGACTCGGCAAGACTGTACAGATTCTGGCCTTTTTAAATGTTCTGGGGAGCAGCCATCGGGGAAAAAACAAATCTGTGGCCTCGCTGCTTATCATTCCAGCCTCTTTGCTTGCCAACTGGGAACAGGAAATACGAAAATTCTTTCCGGGTCTGAAGATGTTCTTTGCCCATCCATCCATGCATAAACCCCACAGGGTTAAGACCCTGGCAGATAAAGATCTGGATCGCCTGGATCTGGTTATCACCACCTATGCTCTGGTCCAGCGTTATGACTGGCTGGCTGAACGAAACTGGAACTATGTCATACTTGACGAAGCCCAGGCGATCAAGAACCCTGGTACCAAACAGAGCAGAGCCGTAAAAAAGATTCCTGCCGCCAACCGTATCGCCATGACCGGCACACCGGTGGAAAATCGCCTGAGTGATCTCTGGTCATTATTTGATTTTGTTAACCCTGGCCTGCTGGGGACGAGCAAAGAGTTTGCCGCCTTCAGTAAGGGGCTGGCCAATCATCCCGATGGATATGGTCGGCTGCGCAGGATGACCGCTCCTTTTATTATGCGTCGCTTAAAAACCGACCGCTCGGTTATCAGCGATCTGCCCGACAAAGTGGAAGTGAAGAGCTGGGCAGAACTCAGCCGGAAGCAGACGGTTATTTACCAGCAGCTCGTAGATGATATGACGAAAATGTTAGAGTCTGTAGGCGGTATTCAACGCAAAGGTATGATCCTGGCGGCACTGACAAAATTCAAACAGATCTGTAATCATCCCGATCAGTATGCCGGCGGGGGAAGATATAATGAAAAAGATAGTGGCAAGTTTGCAAGACTGGGCGAAATAAGTACAGCCGTCCATGAAAAACGGGAACAGATGCTGATCTTTACCCAGTTCAAAGAGATGACAGAGCCACTGGCATGTTTTCTAAAAACAATTTTTGGACGCCCCGGACTAATTATTCATGGCAGCGTAGCCGTGGGGAAACGCAAAAAAATCATTGAACAGTTTCAGTCGGATGAGTATGTTCCCTTCATGGTGCTTTCCCTCAAGGCCGGCGGAGTAGGGCTGAACCTGACCCGTGCCAATCATGTCGTTCATTTTGATCGCTGGTGGAATCCGGCCGTGGAAAATCAGGCCACTGACCGTGTTTTTCGTATTGGTCAGCAAAAAAATGTCATGGTACATAAATTTATTACCAGAGGTACCATAGAAGAAAAAATTGATCAGATGTTAGAGCAAAAGGCACAACTTGTCGACGATGTGTTAGCTGCCAGTGGCGAGAAATGGCTTACTGAAATGAAAAATGAAGAGCTGTCTGATCTGTTCAGGCTCCGGTAAGAGGTGAGGATATAAATTATGAGTTATGGCTATTACCCGACATATGTCACCGTTGCTGAAAAAAGAGCCAAGGCAAAAAAAAAGATTAAACAGTTGCTGAAGAATAAACCTAACCTCCGTCCGGTAATCTTGTCCGGGAAGGCTCTAGCGGAAACATGGTGGGGCAAGGCGTGGAATAAAAATCTTGAGAGTTATGCCGATTACAGAAACCGTATCGGTCGTGGCCGCAGTTATGTCCGTCGTTGTGCGGTACTTGACCTCCGGATTACTGCCGGCAAGGTGACCTCTCTTGTCCATGGCTCCATGAAATCGCCATATAAGGTCACAATCTCCATCAAAGAGATAAAACAAAAAAACTGGCAGACTATCAAAAAAGAGTGCCAGTCCCGCCTTTCTTCCCTGCCTGATCTGTTAGCCGGTAAAATCCCCAAAGCTCTCCAGGAGATATTTATGGTTCAGGGTAAGGGGCTTTTCCCGGCTCCTGCGGAAATCACTTTTGACTGTAGCTGTCCGGATTGGGCATCCATGTGTAAACATGTTGCTGCCACTCTGTATGGCGTGGGTGTGCGTCTTGACGAAAAGCCAGCTCTCTTTTTCACCTTGCGACAGGCTGTAATTGATGATCTGGTCAGCCAGGCAGTGCAGAGTAAAGCATCATCAATAATAGAAGAAACCACCACTGGAAAAAGCAGGGTCATTGATGATGATAAACTCTCTGACCTGTTTGGTCTTGATATGGATGATATTGTCCCTGTTAATCCTGCCAAAAAAATGAGGGAAAAAACGCAAAAACGAAAGGTAGCACCCTTAGACCCCTTACAGGGCTTTCCAACCGCCATTTCTCTGGTTGCACATTATATGGATGAAAGCGGGGTTGCCTTTAGTATCAGGGAGTTGCAGGAAAGAACCGGTTTTTCGGCAAAAAAATTATATGGTCTGCTGTTTCGTCTGAAACAGCAGGGCAAGGTGAAGAGTTCCGCATATGGTGTCTACCAAACTACCCGCTCCGAAAAACAACCGTGATGCCAGCCCGACGATCCAAAGCAGAACAGGACGAGTGGGAATCAGGTCAGTGTCAGCCGGTATTGGAAGGCAGTTAAGATGAAAAAATTACGCCTGGCACTAATCGCCGGAGGGACCTCAGGAGAACGGGAGATTTCTCTGATGGGAGCAGAGGAAGCGGTACGGTCTCTTGATCCCGATAAGTATATTATCAGCCGTTACGATCCGGCCAGTGACCTTGCCCGGCTTGCTGGTGATGCCGATAATATTGATGTGGCGTTTATCCTTCTCCACGGGGTTGGCGGAGAAGATGGCTCCATCCAGGGATTTCTTGAACTGCTTGGCATACCCTATCAGGGGTCAGGAATTCTCGGCAGTGCTATTGCCATGGACAAAAATCTTACTAAAAATCTTTATCGCCAACATGGTCTGCCGGTGGCGGACTGGCTGATGGCAGGCGGATATGGTAAAGATGAGTGTGAGCGGATAATTACCGGACTGAATCTTCCCCTGGTGGTGAAGCCGGTACGACAGGGTTCTTCTCTGGGGATGTCCATTGTCAGGGATCCGCAAGAGTTGCCTGCTGCCCTTAAAAAGGGGTTCCGCCATGATAATGAGGTAATGGTGGAAGAGTTTATTACCGGACGGGAGATTACTGTGGGGGTGATTGGCAATAAAAATCTTGAACCTCTGCCTCTCGTAGAGATTATCCCGGATGACTATTTTGATTTTTTTGATTATACTGCCAAGTATCAGAAAGGGGCAACAGATGAAATCTGCCCGGCTGTGGTGGATGAAGCTGTCAGGGAAGAGGCGTATCGTTGCGGGATTGTTGCCCACAATGCTTTACAGCTTAGAGGATACTCAAGAACCGATATGATTATCAACTCTGACAATAATATCATTCTCCTTGAGACCAATACGATTCCCGGTATGACCCCGACCAGTCTTTTGCCCCTGGCAGCTTCTGTTTATGGTCTTGATTTTTCCGCTCTTCTTGACAGATTGATTGAACTGGCTCTGGAAGAAAAATAATAAACAATATGGGTAATGACCAAGTTGCCTGACCTCTATTTAATAAAACAAAAAAACAAAAAAAATGCTGACAATTAACGAGAATTATCTAAAACTACAGGCCTCTTATCTTTTTTCAGACATTGCCAAAAGGGTGGCTTCCTTTGAGCAACAGCATCCTGATATGGATGTCATCAAAATGGGTATTGGCGATGTGACCAGACCATTACCGGGGGCATGCATTAAAGCCTTTCATAAAGCCATAGATGAAATGGCAGATGATAGCGGTTTTCATGGTTATGGCCCGGAACAGGGCTACGGGTTTCTCCGTGAGGCCATTGCAAAAAACGATTTTCAGGATAGAGGGGCTGAGGTAAACGCAGATGAAATCTTTGTCTCGGATGGGGCAAAATGTGATACCGGCAATATTCAGGAAATATTTTCCATAGATGCAAAGGTTGCCATTCCTGACCCGGTTTATCCGGTTTATCTTGATACTAATGTTATGGCTGGGCGGACTGGAGAATTTGCTGATGGCCGTTATCAGGGGCTGGTTTATCTTGATTCTGTGCGGGAAAATAATTTTATCCCGGCACTGCCGACAGAACCGGTTGATCTTATCTATCTCTGCTTTCCCAACAATCCCACCGGAGCCACTGCCACAAAAGAGCAGTTACAGGGATGGGTCGATTATGCAAAGGAGAACAAGGCACTTATCCTCTTTGATGCCGCTTATGAGGCCTTTATCCGTGATGATTCTCTGCCCCGTTCCATTTATGAAATTCCCGGGGCAAGGGAAGTAGCCATAGAGTTTCGCAGCTTTTCCAAAAACGCAGGTTTTACCGGCACCCGCTGTGCCTATACGGTTGTCCCCAAAGAGTGTATGGCCTATGACCAGGCGGGTAAGACTCAATCTCTGCATTCGCTCTGGAACCGTCGTCATTGTACCAAGTTCAATGGAGTTTCCTATCCTGTCCAGCGGGCTGCCGAGGCTGTATATTCAGAAGAAGGAAAGAAACAGATCAAGGAACTGGTCAGCTATTATCTGAAAAATGGTGATCATATCGCTGAAGTTATCGGTGAGCTTGGTTTTGAGTATGCAGGCGGAGCCAACTCACCATATATCTGGATATGGGGAAATCGTGACTCGTGGGATTTTTTTGATATGCTCCTTAACGAAACCGGGGTGGTCTGTACACCGGGAGCAGGTTTTGGTAAATGCGGTCAGGGATTTATCCGTCTTTCTGCCTTTAATTCGTCCCGGAATGTGGAGCGGGGTATGGCGAGAATACGAAAAGCGTTGGCGTAAATGTCCAAATATCACCCCATTTTCGTCCGATTCGCCTCAACCGCATATGACTAATATAGCGAGAGAGGCGAATCGAACAAACCTGGGGCAATATTCAGATAGCGTAGACTTCGAACATTTAAGAAATCGTAGTTTTTTACTGATTTCTCACCAACCCGAATATTTACCTGTTTAAACATTTATATTTTTTGTTTTCACCCCGATAACAGTTTCAAACCATTATCTCTGCTAATCTGCTTAAACAACTGGTCAGGCAACTCAAGCCTGGCCAGCATTTTCAAGGTTGTTGCCTGATCTGTCCATGGGGAATTGCTGCCAAATAGTATATATCCGGGGGGATGATTGATAATCAGATCGCGAATCCTGATCTGGTCAAGAAAATCAAGGGCCAGGGATATCTCCATATAGACGGGCAGGCCGGTGAGCAGTTTCCTGACCGATTCCCAGTCGTCCCAGCCGCCGAGGTGGGTGGTTATCATGCGAAGTCCCTTTACTTGTCGGAGGAGGTTCAGCACCCGGGCGGGTTCAGCTCTTTTTATGCGTTTATAGGCTATGTCGTAGCCGGTGTGCATGATCAGGAGCAGGTCAAGTTCCCGTACCAGTTGGTAAAAATCAAACAGATTCGGGTCATCAAGGTAAAAATTCTGGCAATATGGGTGCATCTTCAGACCGATAAAGCCGTGCTGCTTAATTTCCTGCAAGTGGTTTTGCCAGTCTGGGTCTTTGGGATGGATTGAAGGGAAAGGGATAATTCTTTTGGATGCAATGGAAAGAGACCAGTCAAGAATAGGTTGAAACTGTTCAACCCGGGTGGCTATGGAACAGACAACAGATTTTTCAATCCCCCCCTTGTCCATGGAGGACAGCAGGCCATCAACGGTTCCATCGAGATAAGCCTTGGTGTTACTCTTTTGTCCAAGGGATTTTATGGCCGTGGCGGCAATTGCTTCCGGAAAGGCGTGGGTATGGAAATCTATATAGTCGGTCACGGTTTATGTTTTTTGTTTGTTATATTGGAAAAAATTGGAGTAGAATCCAAACCACCAGCATACTGTATAGTCCGGCGGCAACATCGTCCAGCATAATTCCCAAGCCTCCGTGGATATGCTTGTCTAACCAGTTTACCGGGAACGGTTTCAGTATATCAAAGAATCTGAAAATAACAAAACCAATAAACACCCAGATGGGGGAGGCGGGAATAATGGCGAGAACCATTAGTTGGCCGACAACTTCATCAATGGTTATCAGGCCGGGATCGGGGCGGTCAACTATTTTTTCAGCGGCTCCGGCGGCGATGGTTCCTGCCACAAAAAGAGCGGCAACTATTCCCCAGTAGATGGGTGCTTCCAACCTATAGATACAAAACCAGACCAGCACCCCTGCCACCGAGCCCCAGGTTCCGGGAGCCTTGGGCAGGTAACCGCTGTAAAATCCGGTGGCGATAAACATGAATAATCTATCCATGTTGTTGACCATTGGTTGGAGTTGCGTTTTGTTTTTCCATGATTAAGTTATTTGTATGTTGATAGGGGAGATTTTCACACGATAATACCATGAGTCAAGGCAAAATAATATCAGAATCCGTGCAGTTAACAGATGAACAATTAAAAATCGTTCACCATCAACAGGGACATGCCCTAGTAAGTGCGGTGGCAGGTTCAGGCAAGACCACTGCCATGGTTGCCAGGGTTAGCCACCTGCTTGATAGCGGGGTTGAAGCGGATAAAATCATGGTGCTGATGTTTAACCGTTCTGCCCGTCAGGCTTTTGTTAAAAAATTATCTATTGCCATTAAATCCGGGCATCAACCCCGGATTCTGACCTTTCATGCCCTGGGGCTGCGGCTTACCGGGAGTTTTGTGAAAAGAGGTGTGTTGCTTGCCTACACTTTGCAGACCAGGGAATATCAGGTTGAAAAAATATCCCGCCAGGCCTTGCAGGAGTGCGTAGCTGCCCGGGCTGAGGATGATATACTGCTGGGCAGGGAAGATCAGGCAGAATTTCTTAATTTTATTGATTTTGTCAAGTCAGATACCAGGTCGCCCCGAAAAATGTTTGCAGGTTCAGGGCTGGAAATTGAGCTGGATATTTTCATTGATGCATTTGGATTATTTGAAAAGATACGCAAAGAGGCGGGGTTGCGGTTTTACAATGATCTTATCCATGAACCGGTTCTGGCGATGATGGCTGATAAAGCCCTTGCCGACTGGGTGGGTAACCGTGTTGATCATGTCATTGTTGATGAGTACCAGGATATAAACGAGGTGCAGCAGCAGCTTCTTCGCTTTGTGGCTGGCAGTCGGGCAGCCGTCATGGCGGTCGGAGACGGAGATCAGTGTATTTATGAGTGGCGGGGAGCCAGACCTGAATATATTGTCAAAAGATTCAGGGAAGATTTTCGTGGCACTGTACCCTATCTTTTAAGTTTTTCCTTCCGCTTTGGGCATAGCTTATCGCTGGCTGCGGGACATCTGATTGGTAATAATAAATTTCGGGATCGTAAACTCTGCCTCTCTCACCATGCAAATCCGGATACCAGACTGTTTCGCCGGCTGGAAAGTTCCCAGCCCCATCCCATTATCCATATTATCGATGAGTGGCTTAAATCAGGGGGCAGACCGGCTGAGATTGCGGTTCTGGTTCGTCTTTATGCAGCCACCATTCCCGTGGAGCTTGCTCTTATTGAACATGATATTCCCTACCTGCTGGAGGGGCATGAGCCGGTGTTTCTCTGCCTTGAGATAAGAAGTCTGCTGGGGTTTCTGTCCCTTTGCCGGGACAACCTGAGGACAGTATCTATGCGGGAAGACGGCAGGGATATAATCATGGCCATGTTAACCAACCCCCATCTATATCTCAAGCAGAGCGAACTAAATCTGCTTGCCGATGAAATTATTCTGGAGCCGGAACGGGCTGGCGGCTTGATTAGAACATACAGCGAGAAAACAAAATTATCCTATGTATCTTCCCGTATGATGAAGCTGGCATCAGTATGGGAAGAGTTAGCAAGAATTCCCGCAACCGCCAACGCTGCCCAGAGTCTTGAAAAAATAATCAGCGATACAAAATTGTTTGATTTTTACTCATCCTCATCCATCCGTCAGGCCATGGCAGGCAACAGGATTAAAACCTGTCTTGCTTTTGTCAGTTTTGCTAAGCGAAGAAAGGCAAACATCAATGAGTTGCTGGCAACAGTGGCAGAAATGGAGCGGGGCGGCAATGAAATGGCTGGTGACTGTATTGTTATCAGCTCAATCCACAGGGCCAAAGGGCTTGAATGGCCGGTGGTGGTTTTGCCGGGACTGGAAGACGGCATGGTTCCCTATCGGGACGAGGATGAAAAGGAGGGTGGGAAGGGGATTGAAGATGAAAGGCGGTTATTTTTTGTGGGGATGACCAGGGCAGTCAAACAGCTCTGGCTGCTTCACCCCGAGGATAAAAGACTTGAGGAGAGGGCCAGGCGGGGAGATAGTCGTTGCCCTTCCTCCAATGAAGATGGCAGGTTTCCGGCTTCCTGTTTTCTCTATGAGGCAAACATTGAGCTTAGTGATATGGTGGGGGCAAGGCTGGCAAAACCGATAAAGCCGACAAGAGAAGAGTTACCGGAAGCAATGGGGTACTGGGAGGACACCGAGTTTGCCAGTCGTTATATAAAGAGCATCGGCTCTGAGCTTGTTTTGAAAAAAGTAAAAATAAATAGTTTCAGTCAGCAACCGGCTTATCGGGGGGAAAAGAAAGCAAAAAAAGAACAATTTCTTCTCCTGTCGCAACTGAAAAGAGGAACAGAAGTACGCCATACCATTCTTGGCACCGGTACAGTCATCTCGACCTGCACAAGACAGGGAGTGGTGACCGTGGAATTTTCCGGGGCTGGTATCCAGAATTTGATTGTTTCCCTTGCCCGGTTGAAACCCGGTTGAGGAGTGGATGGAATTTATAGTTAGATTTGCCCTGGTACCACCGCTCTGCGGTGGTACCTTCTGCTTTCCGCTCTGCGGCACAGAGATGCCGGATATGTAGAGCCGATAGCCGGTTTTACCTGAGAACGCAGAGCGTCTGGGAGAGCGTCACACCGCAGAGCGGTGTGACGAGGGAGAGAACAGTTGCCCGCCGGTAGTCCGGCTCGTTACCGGAGTTAACTGGTCTTTGTCACCCTGTCAGATTATGGAAAAAATCGTTGCCCTTGTCATCAATCAAAATAAAGGCCGGGAAATTTTCCACTTCTATTTTCCAGACCGCCTCCATTCCCAGTTCGGGGTAATCAAGGCACTCCACCTTTTTAATATTTTCTGCGGCGAGAAGAGCTGCCGGGCCACCAATGGAACCAAGATAAAATCCGCCATGTTTCCTGCATGCTTTGCTGACCCGGACTGAGCGGTTACCCTTGGCAATCATTATGAGCGAACCTCCCTGCTCCTGTAAAAGATCCACATAGGAATCCATTCTTCCGGCGGTGGTGGGCCCAAATGAACCTGATGCCATGCCAGGCGGGGTCTTGGCAGGACCCGCGTAATATACCGGATGATTTTTCAGATAATCCGGCAGGGGGCATCCCGCATCAAGAAGCTCTTTCCACTTGGCATGGGCAATATCCCGGCCGACGATGATGGTACCGGTGAGAAGAAGGGGAGTGGCAACAGGGTGTCGGGCAAGTTCAGCGAGAATCGCCGCCATGGGCAGATTAAGATCAATGGCTACACTCTGGCTATCTGTCTTTTGCCGGTATCTTTCAGGAATAAGATTGCCGGGGTTATGGTCAAGCTCTTCTAACCAGATACCCTGGCGGTTTATTTTTGCCTTGAGATTGCGGTCAGCTGAGCAGGAAACGCCCATCCCCACCGGACAGGACGCACCATGGCGGGGCAGCCGTATCACCCTGACATCATGGGCAAAGTATTTTCCGCCAAACTGGGCACCAACTCCAATATGCCGGGATTCTTCCAACAGTTCCTCTTCCAGCTCCAGATCCCGGAATGCCCTCCCATGTTGATTGCCGGAGGTCGGCAGGTCATCATAATAATGGGTTGAGGCAAGTTTGACTGTTTTCAGGGTTGCCTCAGCACTGGTACCGCCGATTACAAAGGTGAGGTGATAAGGCGGACAGGCGGAAGTGCCAAGGGTTTTCATCTTTTCAACCAGAAAATCCTTTAACTTTCCCCGCTCTAATAATGCCCTGGTTTCCTGATAGAGAAAACTCTTATTGGCACTGCCACCACCCTTGGTAATAAAGAGAAAATTATATTGATTGCCCGTGCTGCCGTAGATATCTATCTGGGCGGGCAGGTTGGTGTTGGTGTTGGTTTCTTCATACATGCTTAAGG
Source organism: uncultured Desulfobulbaceae bacterium (assembly GCA_964513405.1). Classification (GTDB taxonomy): domain Bacteria; phylum Desulfobacterota; class Desulfobulbia; order Desulfobulbales; family Desulfobulbaceae; genus DRLX01. Next base: position 1,593 of record CAZEMY010000030.1, on the reverse strand, counting down.
GAGCGTTTTGGGAATAACGCAGATTTTCCTGATTATAAGCGAGATAAACGCCTTTACTTAATGCCTCGTAGTCATTGCAGCTTGTCCATACCTGCTGCCCTTTTTTTGCCATGATGATGGCTGTGCCGGTATCCTGGCAGATGGGCAAAATTCCCTTTGCGGCAATTTCGCCATTTTTTAGCATGGCGAGGGCTACTGTCCGGTCATTGGTCGAGGCTTCAGGGTCGGCAAGAATATCTGCCACCTGTTGATTATGACTTCTTCGCAGGAAAAAAGAAACTTCCCTCATCGCCAGCCTTGCCAGCTCGGTTAAGCCTTCTGCTTTGATGGTAAGGATTTCTTTGCTACAAAATTCTTTTATTTCTATAAACTGCTCTGTATCTGCAATGTTGCGGTAGCTACAGGTTTCTTTTGTTAAGGGGAACGGTTCCTGCCAGGTAAAGTCAGTCATGTTTTTTTAGTTTTAGTTTAGTTTTCGTATTGTTATCGTAGAAATGAGGTGCACCCGTTGTTCAGGCACACCTCATTCTCACAGAATACGAACTCTACAATTACAGGTCAAGGGTAAAACGCATTATCCGGTAAATGTCAGTATTGTCAATGGTGCCGGAGACCAAGCCGCCATTGAATCCATAGGCTCTGGCAATAACTCCGCCACCCTCATCATTAAGGGTTGCCCAACTGATGGCAAAAGGAAAACCGCATGGGGTTACAAAAGGAGTTCCCGGAACTTTACCCTGCAACTGTCCCATTCCGTCAACCGGAGCACCGTTTTTGTCCGCACTCTCAAGCATTTTACCAATGGGCATTTTTTCCACGGTATTGGTCAGAATTGCCGGTCCGCCGGCATTGGTGTCAGCGGCAGTGATTACCAGGGTATTGTCATTGTTCCGGGCAAATCTTAAGGCTACACCAATGCAGTCATCGGCTCTTTTTACCGCCTCTATCATTCCTTCGGCGTTGTTTTTGTTGGGGAAATTATCGGTACCTTCCTCTTCTATCATCAGGGCAAAACCCTTGTCACTTTTTTTGGAAAGTATCTGGATGGCAACATCGGTCATCTCGGCAACGGTCGGACTGTAATCCCAGTAAAGGGGGAGATTGTTCTGATATAAATACTCTTCCGGTTTGTCGTTAAAAGTGTGGTGGGCAGCAAATAATCCTAAAAGTTTTGTGGTGTTTTTCAGATTTACCTTTAACAACTCATCACGGGTATAAACGATGGTGTATCCTGCGGCCTTGGCTTTTTCAATCAGGTTGAGACCGTCTTTTCTGACCCCTTCGCCATGTTTTCCCTTTGTTCCTTCCGGTAAAAACCATTTCTCGCCGCCGCCCAGGATTACATCCACATTGGACTCTAAAATCTGTTTGGATATTTCCCCGTGATCTCTTCTTGATTCCACATTGGCGACAAACACCCCGGTTCCCGGCTCACTGATGGTTCCTGAGTTTACCAGGCCGGTGGCAAAGCCGGCATCACGGGCATCTTCAAGCACTGTCCTCAGTTGTTTTTTGTCCTTGTCCAACCCATAATAATTAAATTTGGTCTTGATACCGGAAGCATGTGCCACTGCCCCAGCCACAGAACCGGAC
>CAZEMY010000029.1:0-13895 GCA_964513405.1 uncultured Desulfobulbaceae bacterium | reverse complement strand
GATACCAATGGGAAGTTTTTTCATTTTATTTATTTTTTTACCTCTCCCGGCAACTCAAACAATTCTTTAACATAAATATATATTTCATCCCTTACCTGCCGGTAGTTATCAAGGGCTTCTTCTTCGCTGGCAGTGCTGGCAGCCATCCGGGGCGGATCATCAAAACCATGGTGAATGACTTTGGTTTTCTGAGGGAAAACCGGACAGTTTTCATCGGCGTTGCTGCAAACTGTTATAACGAGGTCAAAGTTTATCCCTTCTACCCTGTCAATGGTCTTTGAGAAGTGAGCGGAGATGTCCACGCCTTCTTCAGCCATAACCTTGACAGCGAGAGGGTTAAGCCCATGTTCCGCTACTCCGGCGGAAAAAAAATCGGCTATACTTCCATGGAGATATCTGCCCCACCCTTCTGCCATTTGGCTGCGGCAGGAATTGCCGGTACAAAGAAATAAAATTTTTCTCTTTTTTAGATTATCTGCCATTGGTTAGCCCGGTTTTTATGTTCACATAAATCATTGCAGGTCCATGTATATTCCATATTAGAGGATATTTCAGTCCTGGTGAGCAGTGTAACAGAAAATAAAGTTTAATAACAACACCTATTCACCCCAAAAGAGCCGATAATCTATAACTTGCCCATATGTTCTAATCTTCTGACAAAAAACTTGACTTTAACCAGTCTCTTTGATTATTAGGATAGCTAATTATTATTCAAGTTAAGTAAAATATCCCATAGAGGCATTGAGTGAGCAAGCAAAAAACCATTGACCAGGCCCGTTATATATTCACCACCGGCAAACTGCTCCGCCGCCACATCTTTTCCAGTCTTGCCAAGGTAGAAGGCAGGGAGCAGAAAAACCGGTGTGGTGATCTCTCCCTTGCCCAGTTTAATCTGCTGATGATTGTCCATGGCAGCGGTGAAATCACTGGCGGAGAACTTGCCGTCCAGCTTGGGGTCTCTCCACCATCGGTATCGGCCATGGTGGACAGGCTTGTGGAAAGGGGAATGCTTGTCCGCAACCGTTCCTCTGAAGATCGGCGTAAAGTGGTTCTGAAAATGAGTAGTGAGGAGGCCCATCACTTTGCCGCTGTTGAAAAGAAAATTCTTAACGGCTTTGTCGGTCTCGTTGAAGAAGTAGGAGAGGAAACAGCGGCGAGATGGGTTGAGGTCTTGAATCGGGTTGAGAAGGTTTTACAAAAAAGATAACTATTCAGGTAGCACTTTGATTTAGTAAAACCACCGCACTGTAACTGTTCAGGGGTGCTTCAGATTTGTTCATTTTCGCCTGTGCCGCATATGCAGTTATATGTAAACAGGCTAAAATGGACGAATATGAGGGGCACCTGAACAGTTACAAAAAAGAATCGCAATGGGAGAGGACAATGAACCAAAATAAAAACAAGCCGTTCCCGTGGTGGCGGCTGTTTATATGTCTGCTGATTATTGGCACGGCAGGGGCTGGTTTTGTTTTTCTAAGTAATCTTAAAAAACCACCCGCTGATAGAGAGATAAAAGAAATTGCCCTGCCGGTTGAGGTCATAACAGTTCAGCCCCGGACATATCAGGTGATGCTGCGGGGTTTTGGCGATATTACCGCCCGTGAAAAAACGACTTTATCGGCTGAGGTGAGCGGCAGAATAACTTTTAAGCACAGTAATCTTGAAACCGGCCGGATTGTTGACAAGGGAGCTGTTCTCTTTAAAATTGATAATCGGGATCACCTCGTGGATTTAACCACTGCCCGGGCAAGAGAAGCTATTCTTGCTCGTGATCTGGAAATTGCTGGAGCTGAATTTAAACGAATCTCTGATTTATATAAAAATAAAAGGGTTGGCAGTCTCAGCCAGTTGGAAAAATCTGAATCGACCTTGAATAATATTAAGAACCAGTTGCAGCAGGTTCGCCTAACCGGTAAACGGGCAGAGATAAAACTTGACAAAAGTATAATCAAGGCACCGTTTACAGGCAGAGTCGGTGCTGTAGCAGCCAGTCCTGACGAGTTCGTTACCCCCGGCAAGAATTTGATTACCCTGATAAACGACCAGTCTCTGGAAATAATTATATCCTTAGACAGCCGGGAGGCCAGACGCTGGCTGCCCTTTAAGGTTGTCCCCCGGGAAACAAAAACGAACTCTAACTGGTTTCCGCCTTTACTGCCGGTTAACTGCATGATCAGCTGGAGTGAAGACCAGGCAGTACAGGGTTACGGTCTCCTTGATCGGATTACCACTTATGACCCAAAAACCAGATCGCTTCAGGTGGCAGTGTCTCTGAAGTCTTTGCAATCTTCCCTGCCCGTCCGGCAGGCGGGCCCGCCCCTGGTTGAGGGCATGTTTGCTGAAGTGACAATTCCCGGTCTGGTCATGGAGCATGTCTTTGTGATTCCCCGGCAGGCGGTCAGCTTTATCGGTAATGTCTTTATTGTCGAAGATAACCGGCTTGTCAGGCATAAGGTTGAAGTTATCCACCACGAAGATGGGACAGCAATAATAAGTGACGGTCTTAAAGCTGGCGATATGGTTATCACCACCCGTCTGGAAAATCCTCTTGAGAATTCTCTGCTTCGGATTACAGACAGGGAACGGCCATGAAAAAAATATTGGCTGCCTTTGCCGCAAACACTGTTTTTGCCAATATTGTCATCGTAATGATCCTGCTTGCCGGCGGGCTGGCAGGGATGAATATGCTCAAGGAAAGTTTCCCGCAATTTTCTGCCGATATGATTTCCATCCAGGTCGTTTACCCCGGTGCAGACCCTGAAGAGGTTGAAGAAGGAATCAGCCTGAAAATTGAAGATGTACTCGAGACAATTGAAGGTATCAAGCAATATACCAGTTACTCTTCAGAAACCGTGGCTACGGTTACAGTTGAAATACTGGCCGGCCATGAAGTATCCGATGTCCTTGAGCAGGTAAAAACCAGGATAGATGCTATTTCCACCTTTCCTGAGGATGCCGAGCGACCTGTAGTTACAGAAATTGTACTTAGAAATTCTGTAATGATGCTCTCTCTATCCGGTAACCTTTCTGAAAAACAGCTGAAAACCCAGGCCAATAAAATTAAGGACGAAATCAAGCAGATGGATGGAATCTCCCAGGTGGAGGTGTTTGGCAGCCGTGAATATGAAATATCCATAGAAATTTCTGAAGAAAAATTACATAAGTTCAACCTTACCCTTGAGCAGGTAGCCCGGGAAATCCGTAAATCAATTCTCAATCTCCATGGGGGAACCATCCGAACCGATGCTGAGGAGATAAGAATACGAACGGTTGGCCGCAAATACAGTGGCAAAGAGTTGGCCGAAATAATCGTCCTTGCCACTCCAGATGGTGGTCAGGTACCATTGGGGCGGATTGCTGATATCCAGGACGGCTTTGAGGAAGACCAGATTCTCGCCCTTATTGACGGAGTTCCTACGGTTTTTGTCATGGTTTTTAAAACCGATAGTGAAGATGCTCTGGACATTGCGGGGCAGGTCAGCAGTTTCATCAGCGAAAAACAGCAGCAACTGCCTCCCGGTGTTTTCCTGAGCGATTTTTATGACCATACAAAATCTCTTGAGGCACGGATAGATCTGCTCACCCGCAACGGCATGATTGGTCTGGGACTGGTTTTTTTCCTCCTCTGGCTTTTCCTTGATCTTCGCCTTGCTATCTGGGCAGGTCTTGGTATCCCCATATCCCTTGCCGGCGGACTTGTCATCCTCTGGGGCATGGGCGAGACCATCAACATGATCTCTCTGTTTGGTTTTATCATGGTGCTGGGAATTGTCGTCGACGATGCCATAGTGGTGGGCGAGTCCATTTATTTTCATAGAAAACAGGGAAAGCCACCTCTACAGGCAGCGGTTGATGGTGTTTCTGAAATAGGTATGCCGGTAACTGCTGCGGTTATAACCTCCATTGTTGCCTTTATCCCCCTTGCCTTTGTTGGCGGCATTATGGGTAAGTTTATTGCCATTTTGCCAGTGGTGGTCATAGCCTGTCTGATTATTTCCCTTGTAGAGTGTCTTTTCCTTCTTCCTGCCCATCTCAGCCACCTGCCTGATCTTAACAGATCAAAATCACCTTCATTTCTGATCAGCCGATGGCTGCATAAATTTCAGCAATTCATGCAGCAGGGGCTGGAGCGGTTTGTTGAAAACAGATACAGCCGTTTTCTTGATGTGGCCCTTGAGTACCGTTTTATCTCTTTATCCATTACCATTGCTCTTCTTATCCTGACCATGGGAGTAATCAACAGCGGTTTGATAAAAGTTCAGGTTTTTCCAAAGATTGATGGCTTTGTAGTCACCTCCACCGTGGAGTTCCCGGAAGGGACACCGGTTTATGTAACCAGAGATGCCCTTGAACAGATAGAATCTTCTTTTGTCAGGGTCGCAGAGAGAATGGAGACTTCCAGTGGCGAGCCAATGATAAAAAAACGGCTTTCTCTTCTTGGTCAGACATTAGGAGACGGGATGGGACGCAGCGGCCCTCACCTTGGCTCTGTGCAGATAATTCTGCTTGAATCGGAAAAGCGGGGAGTGCATTCCAAACGGCTTATGGTGGAATGGGAAAAAGAAATAGGGGCGATTGCCGGGGTTAAATCCCTGACCTTTGAGGGGTTATCAGGCGGCCCTGGTGGAGCAGAAATTGAAATATGGCTACAGGGAAACAATATAGTCAACCTGGTTGGTGCCTCTGAAAATCTTAAAGAAAAACTGGCGACCTACGATGGGGTGCTTCAGATAAGCTCTGATTACAGCCAGGGTAAAAATGAATTTAAACTATCCCTTAAACCGGAAGCCCGATCCCTTGGTTTAACGGTTGATGACCTTGCCCGCCAGGTAAATGCGGTCTTTTTTGGTAAAGAAGCATATCGGTTTCAGCGGGGAGAAGATGATATCCGGGTCAAGGTGCGTTATACAGATAGAGAAAGAAGCAGCTTGAATGCTTTTCATAAAATGAAAATCCGCACCCCGGACGGCAGGAAAATCCTCTTAAGCTCTGTGGCTGATATTGATTTTTCTCCCGGGTACGCCACCATTACCCGTACCGACGGGATGCGACGAATTGCGGTAACCGCTGAGGTAGATTCGGCAATAGCCAACTCTCAGGAAATCTTTGCAGATCTTGGCAAAAACTATTTTCCTGGACTGAGAACCATGTTTCCGGAGGTCAGTTTATCCATGGAGGGGGAAGAGAAAAATATGCGGGAGTCTTTTACTCCTCTGATGATTTTTTTCCCCATGGCGATGCTTGGTATATATGTTATTATTGCCACTGTATTTCGTTCATACATTCAACCACTGATTATCCTTTTCACCATTCCTTTTGGGATTATAGGAGCGGTGTTTGGCCATATTTTACTGGGATATAACCTTTCCATGATGTCGATGTTTGGCATGGTTGCCCTGACCGGGGTGGTGGTTAACGGTGCTATTGTTCTGATAGAAAGGATAAATAAAAACCTGAGCGGAGGTATGGATTTTCTATCTGCGGTCAAAGAGGGAAGTAAACGACGCTTTCGTGCTATTATCCTCACCTCGCTCAGTACGGTTGGCGGTCTGGCTCCTTTGATTATGGAAACCGATCTCCAGGCAAGGTTTGTTATTCCCATGGCCCTTTCCCTTGCCGCAGGGGTTGTTTTTGCCACGGTTCTGACTTTGGTTTTAATTCCAAGTCTTTTTACCATTGTCAATGACCTGCGGCGACTTGTTATTAAACTGGCAGGCGGGCAGTGGCCGTCCCGTGAAGAAGTGGAACCGGCAGCAAGGTAAATGTTCGGCTATCACCCCATTTTCGTTCGATTCTCCTCACCCGCATATGACCAAATATAGCGGGAGAGGAGAATCGAACAAACCTGGGGCAATAGTCAAACATTTAAGGGTTCGTAGTTTTTCATTGGTTTCTCACCAACCCGAATATTTACGCATCAAGTATGATAAGGAATGTACATTAAATAGCTTAGAGATTAGAATGCAACAAACGGAGAGCAAAAACATGAAGATAAAAAAACTATTTCAGTCCCTCCTTATCGTTTTCTTTATTTTTTTCTCTAATAACGGTGTGGCAGGAGAGGTTGCCCACTCCCCTGCCCTGTCCGACATCACAATCCTTGATTTGCAGACAGCCCAGAAAATAGCTTTAAGGGATAATCCCGATATGGCTGCGGCGATGAGCAGAGTAGATCAGGCAAGGTCAAGAATTGACCAGGCCGGGGCAGCATGGTGGCCCAGCCTCGACCTCAGTATGAGCGGGAGCAGAACCAGAATTTCAGATTCAAACCATGCAGCAGCAAGAAATCTCGCCATGGCCCAGGGTTACGGACAGCTTCCAGAGCAAACCCGAGATGATTTGGGGAGTTCACTTCAAGCAACCTGGATAATGTTTGACGGGTTTTACAGGAAATTCAGGGAACAGCAGGCTGAAATAAATGAACAGACCATTGAGGCTGATCATCAAAACAGCAGAAGATTGATAGTAGCAGCCGTTGCCGAGTCTTTTTTGAATGCTCAGTTGGCAGAGGCTAATTTTGATATTGCCAGGGCTAATGAAGAATTTTATCAACGCCAGCTTTCAGACGCAAGAAATCGCTACGAAGCTGGAGTCGGCTCGTGGGGGGATGTTATCAACATCAGAGTTCAGCTTAACTCTGCCAAAACAAATCTTATTTTTTTTGAGCGGAGTATTGAGGCTTCAGAATATGAGCTTGCAGCCCTTATGGGGATCAGGGATTCTCTTTTTCCTAAAGGGATGAAGCTCGCCATCCTTGATGAAAAAGAGAAAATTTCCGTGGAAGTGGAAGAAAACAGAAGCGACGAACTGATCAGAAAAGCGTTATCCACAAGAGCTGATATCGCCAGCCTGGAGTTTCTGCTCCAGGAAGTCAAAGCCGGTCAAGGTATGATCAAGTCCAGGTTTTATCCTACAGTTAGACTTGTTGGAGCCGTTGATGGTACTCGTCAGGACAACATGCCGTCTATCGGTGATGATTTCAGCGGTACGATTAGAATCAACGCATCCTGGAACCTTTTTGCCGGTGGAATCGATAAGGCAAGAGTGTTTGAATCACGGCAAAAGGAGAGGGAGGTTGGCTACGGTATGACCTCGCTTCGCAACAGTATTGTCAGTGAAGTGCGGCAAAACCTGGCATTGCTGGCAGCAGCACGAGAGCAGGTTCGTCTCCAGCGGGAAAGTGTAGAACTGGTAAAAGAAAACAGAGAAATGGCAAGAAGTGAATATGAGGCAGGGGAAGCACCGTTGATTCGCCTGAACGAGGCCCAGCGGGATCTGAACAGAACCCTGAGTCAGCTTGCGGTAGCCCTGGTCAGTTACCATAAAGCCAGACACCGGCTTCTTGCTGCAACCGGAACAAATATTGACCTGCTTAACCAGCAGTAACCGATAACCACCATAAACAAAAACAGCCCGATCAAAAATGACCGGGCTGTAAAAATGGCTCCTCGGGAGGGACTCGAACCCCCGACAAGGTGGTTAACAGCCACCTGCTCTACCAGCTGAGCTACCGAGGAATATTTCTCATACTTAGCCTTATAAATTTTACACAAGCTCAACGAAGCGATTAAATACCATAGAGGTAAAAACTCGTCAAGTAAAAGTTAAGGAAGGGGAAGACTTATCTGGGCTTAAGCTGAAAAACAACAAAAATCCATCAAAAAGCTTGCAAGCCAGCAATAAAAAAGGTATAAGGAGGGCTTGTTTCTGCAAATAATGTCGGGGCGTAGCGCAGCCTGGTTAGCGTGCCTGCCTTGGGAGCAGGAGGCCGTAGGTTCGAATCCTACCGCCCCGACCATTTTTCTTGACAGTATATTAGCTTCTGGAAATAATCACCACTTGAAAATCAGATTACCTCAGCTAAGCCTTTATCCCGCCTCCCCGCGTTTTTATACATCCAGGTTATTTATTTAATTCCCCTTCATAGATTCAGTAAAAAACGATATGCAGGGACAATATCAATTATTCCTGATTCAACCTCTGATTGTTCATCATCGCTTCGGGTAACGATGGTCGCGGATTTTATTTTTAATTCGCTCATAGCCTCAGCAAGAGCGGTGATTTCTCGCTTTCGGGTCTGGAGGTTCGCCATGGATTCACAAACCTGAATTAGTAGACGGGAACGATCTGTCATTTGGGCTATGAAATCCACCTCTCTGCCACCCCTGGTTTTATAATAGAAGATATCAGGTGTGACTCTTCGTAATGCCGTAAAAACCAGGTTTTCGAGAAGGTGACCATCATTGACCAAAATACCGGAACTTACGGAAGTAACCAAGGCATGATCCACACAGTAAATTTTCTTTGGATTGCTGTTTACCCGAGCCAGGGATGCATCAAATATGCGAACGGTGAAAAGAAAAAAGGCATCTTCGAACCAGGTAAGATATTCAGAGACAGCTGACTTTGGGGCTTTATGACCTAAGGATTTGAGGTATCCTGTAAGATTGTTGATAGAATAAAGTGAGGCGATATTGTCAACTAACCGATGAGCCAGATCAATAACTGCCTTTGGGTGGGGGATATCATGGCGTTCAATAAGGTCGCGGAACAACATGGCGTTAAAGTATTCCTGATGAATTTTAACTCGCAGTGATCGGCTAAGACCTGCAACCTCTGGAAAACCACCAGTTTGCCAATATTCAGTAAATGCTTTTTGAGTAAGAAGACGCTTTTTTGTAGACAAAGAACCACTTGCAGATAAACCTTTTAAGTCGAGAAATTCATGGAAAGAAAAAGGAAATAGCTCCCATGATAATGCTCTGCCACGCATCTGGGTGGCAATCTCCTTAGATAGCATTTGGGCAGATGAACCGGTGATATATACCTCACTGTTTTCTGTCCGCATAACTCGATCTATAAAAGGTTCCCAGCCATTGATGATTTGAATTTCATCAAAGAAAAAATAGACCTTTTCAGAGTTCTTTTTTTCCGGATAGAGAGAAAAATAGGCTTCTAAAATGACAGCTAACTTATCGTGCCTGAGATTGTGCAAACGATCATCAAAGAAGTTCAAGTAGAGAAAATTTTCAGGGCTTACACCACTGTCCAGTAGTTTCTGTACCTGCTGTAGCATTAATGTTGTTTTTCCGCTTCGTCTCACGCCAATGCATATGGTTGCCTTGCCTGAAACCGGTACTATCACAAGGCTGCGAGGTATACCGGTGGATAGCGGTCCCTCTTGGAAATCCAAGATCATTTCTTTGAGTATATCAATCACGATTTGCCCATCTGGTATTTTTTATTGCTAAAACCTCCTTTATCTGGAAACAATTATTACCACTTTTCCACAAAAAGGGCAAGTAAGTCTTCCAAGTAACAGTTTTTTACTCTGAACCATCCACTTTCAAAATCAATTCACCGATACTTTTCATCTTGCTCCGGTAGATAAACAGGGGAAACTTCTACCCTGGTACCACCGCTCTGCGGTGGTACCTTCTACTAAACGCAATGGGCGACGGTGGTGGTGGTGGTGATGATGGACGACGATGGCGATGGTGGTGGTGGCGGTGTAGAGACAAGGCATGCCTTGTCTCTACACCACGGTGGGACACACCGCCGTTGCTCGTTCCCACGCAGAGCGTGGGAACGGGCAACAGTAGGGCAAGTCGGGAAGTTAATTATTTTTCGTTCCCTTATTATTTTTTTCACTTTTATATTTCTATTTGTTATAGTTTGGCATGACTCAGGAAACCATGATTGAAGAATATGCACTTTTTTTCCCCGGCGACAGCACCGGGGAGGACGAGTTCGCAGAGAATCTCGCCGCAGGCAACATAATCATCGACCCGGATAAAATTATCGGTCTGCTTCAGAATGCACTTCAAGGTGAGGCTATTGTTGAGGTGCAGCTTGAAGATTTAACCCGTATCTTCTTCTGTCGGGTTCTTGACCGCCAGCCGGAGTTAGAGGAAAAGGATGTTGACGGCATCATTATGATGGTGGAGCCTGAGTACACACCCGCCGATTACCTGCAAGAAAAAAAGTGCATTATAATCACCCCGCTTGAGCCGTCTATAGGTAATTTTCTCATATGTATGGTCAACCGTGTTTTAATCCGTGTCCTCAGCGACAGGTGTGCATTTGAGCTTGCCTGTCGGTTCACGAAAAAAATCAGAGTTCGTGGCATGCCGGTTCTTGAGTGCAGTTTTCCCATTGTTGTTCGCAAGATTAAAGATGCCAGGCCGTACAGGGCAGAAATTCCCCAGGACATGGAGTTGTTTGGCCAGGTTGAGAGGAGAGGAAAGAGGAAAGGATTTGCCAGTTGTCTGATAGATATAAGTGCTGAAGGGCTGTTGATGGTAAACCCCCAGGGAAAACATAACGATCTCAAGGAAGAGGAAAAAATCAGTATGGAGATTTATTGGCCGCAGGGGCAAACTCTTACGATTCATGCCCGTATTGTTCACATCAGCCAGCTTCGTGATAAAAAGGGTATTCAGTACTGCTTTGGGGTTAAGTTTGACCTTAGCACTCGTGCCATTGCCAGAGAAGTTGAACAACTTGTCGCCTCTGTGCAGCGGACCCGCCTTCGCAAGCTTTCTGATTTGGATTTTTATTCAGCTTGAATCACCAGTTTGCCCTTATCGCCCTTCCCTTCCCTTCCCTCCTTTTTTTATTGGTACCGGAAAATGGCTGACCGCAACTTCCTCCATGGATTGTCGTACGCTCTTACCGTAAGCACACGGGTTTTTAAGGGAACTTCAAAAAGGCAAATTAAGCAGATCAAGGGAATAGAGATATACTAAAGCCACACCAGAACCAATAAACCCCAGCCAGACATCATCCCAACTCCAGAGTTTTTTACTCCACAGGTCAAGCGCCTCTTTTATAATGGTTACCACAATTCCCGCACTGTATAACGGCCACCAATAGACACCGGGTAGGGTCAGAATAAAACCCCAAAAGAAATGAAGTTGCAAGTCCCAGCGAAAAATACGCATGACCACATTGCCGGACTTTAGGTATTTTGTTAGTAGCTTCATAATATTTTAGAATTTCAATAATAGATAATTTGTAATCGTTTACAGAAATAACAAGTTTACCGTAAGAATATATCGACAGGTCTCAAGTTAACATATATGGCCATTTTCAGGTTGGCATTTTTAAACTGTTGCTGGAAAATTTAACGCTTGCTATCATATAATTTCAAGTAGCCGTTCACAGCACCTCATGGAGTTTACGCTATCTACCTCTTTGCCCGCTAATATCTCCTTGCGAAGCAAAATAGTATGCTGTCCTGGCCCTAATGAACAAACAGTGAACAGTTACAGTTGAAAGCTAATAAAAGTATATGGTTAATTAACCCCGTGAGTAGTTACGGTAACAGAATGATAAAAGTTTACCCTGTAACCCGGTTTCCGAATCCAGTTTCTGTAAAAAGAAGCGGGATTTTTTTTACACATCTGCTATACTCCTGCACCGTTGTCTACCAAATAAATGAAATAAGCTGCAATAAACAGACCGGAGGTAAGCCATGAAACCCATTCAAGGTGCCATAACAGCAATTGTCACCCCCATGCTTGACGGCAAAATAGATGAGCAAAGCCTTGTCGACCTGATAGAGTTCCAAATCAACGAAGGTATTCACGGGCTTGTTCCCTGCGGAACCACGGGAGAATCTGCAACTCTGGATTTTGATGAGCATAAGCGGGTTATTGAGCTTACCGTCAAAACCGTCAATGGCCGGGTACCGGTAATTGCGGGAACCGGAGCAAATAATACCATTGAAGCCATAGATCTGACCGAATCGGCAAAGGCAAGCGGAGCAGATGCAGTGTTGTCAGTGGCCCCCTACTACAATAAACCAAGTCAGGAAGGTCTTTATCAGCATTTCAAGGCCATCCATGATGCAGTTGACATTCCCATGGTTTTATACAATGTGCCAAGCCGAACTGTTACCAACATGGCTCCGCCAACCGTTGCCAGGCTGGCGAAACTGCCCGGAATAATCGGCATTAAGGAGGCAAGTGGCAGCCTTAACCAGGTTTCTGAAATTATCAGCATGTGTCCTGATGATTTTATCCTTCTCTCCGGTGATGATTTTACCTGTATGCCCACAGTTCTGGTGGGCGGCAGGGGAGTAGTTTCCGTGACCGCCAATATTGCACCCGCTGGCATGGCGGCAATGATGGAGGCGGCTCTTGCCGGTGATATCAAAAAAGCCAATCAACACCATTATAGGTTATTTGACCTGATGGGGGCAATGTTCTGTTACCCAAGCCCGGCTCCTGCCAAAAAAGCCCTGGAGATGACCGGAAAAATAAAATCATCTCAGGTTCGGCTGCCAATGACGGAAATGAACGAGGCGGGGATCCGCAAACTTACGGCAGAGATGAAAAATGTCGGGCTATTATAAATACCTGTGCTTCATATAAAAAATAAAATGACAAATAACAAAAAAAACAAAAAAATGACAAAAGTAATTGTTGCCGGAGCTGCCGGCAGAATGGGACAACGCATCGCCGCCATGGTTCACTTAAACCCCAAACTTGAACTAACCGCTGCCTTTGAACATAAGTCCAGTTCCGCCTTAACCCGTGACATCGGTGAGATTGCCGGTTTTGGAACCTGTGGGGTGAAAGTATCTGCCGGTCTGGAATCGGTAATTGATCAGGGCGATGTTATAATTGACTTCACCTTTCACCAGGCAACTTGTGAGTTTGCCAAGCTGGCCGCTGAACACAAAAAGGCCATGGTTATCGGCACCACAGGGCTAAGCAGCGAAGACCTCGCCAACTTAAAAAAACTTGCCGAAAACAATTTCCCCTGTGTCCAGGCTCCAAACATGGCGGTGGGGGTAAATGTCCTCTTTAAACTGGTTGAAAAGACCGCCGCTGTTCTTGGTGATGCCTATGATGTTGAAATAATAGAATCTCACCACCGGATGAAAAAAGATGCCCCTTCCGGAACGGCTCTAAAGCTTGGAGAAATGGCTGCCAGTGGGCTTGGTCGTGACCTGGCGGAAGTCGGAGTATATGAGCGGCACGGAATAATAGGTGCGAGAACCGACAAAGAGATTGGTATCCAGACCATTCGGGCCGGGGACATTGTTGGTGAGCATACAGTTTATTTTGCCGGTACCGGCGAAAGGCTTGAGATATCACACCGGGCCCATAACCGGGACAACTTTGCCCGTGGTGCAGCCCTTGCATCTGCCTGGGTCACTAACCAGAGCAATGGCATGTACACTATGTTTGATGTGCTGGGGTTGAGCGATTTTTAAAAAACAGGAACATACAGCCTGGGTTGGGCTTGGTTCAAACATGGGCAATTCCATCCGGAATGTTCGCAGGGCCTGGGAGAAGTTGGGGGAAAAAGATGGTGTCAGAATTGTGTCTCTTTCTTCCCTTTATGAGAGCGAACCTGTAGATATGGACTCAAAAAACTGGTTTATTAACGCCGTTGGTGTCCTTAAATGCAGTTGCTCTGTTGAAGAGCTTCTCGATATTGTTCTTACGGTTGAAAAGGAGTTGGGCAGGACAAGACAGGCTGATCACCATGGTCATCAGGACAGAACCATAGATTTGGATATACTATTCTATGACGAGATGATTATGGACACTCCCAGCCTGAAACTGCCCCACCCTGAAATTCATAATCGTTTATTTGTCCTTATGCCGCTTGCTGAACTGGCTCCTGATCTTGTCCATCCAGTTAAACGAGTTACGATTGAAACGCTTAAAAAACAGCTTCTTCTTAAAAAAGAAACTCCGGCATGCAGGTATCAGAAATCAGAGGACAGAAGACAGAAGACAGAATAGTTTGATGCTTCGCATTCGGAGTCTCCGCTTACCTTGGTTAATGGAAAAGAAAGCACAGCTAAGTAAACTAAGTATACCAGCATAGTAGGTCGGATTAGCGAAAACAAGAATGAAGATAAAAAACACGGTGAA
>CAZEMY010000028.1:7851-14209 GCA_964513405.1 uncultured Desulfobulbaceae bacterium | reverse complement strand
GTAATGAATATCAATGGCCGTGATTTGACAATTACTGCAACTGGTAACGATCAAACGGCATTTAATACAGACCTGGCAACAGCTCTTGGTATCTGGAACACTGGCAACACCGGTAGCACAGGTGTTACTCTTTCAGCAAGCGGAGGAACTCTCACCGCTACCACTACTGGTGGTCAAAATGTTGAAATACAAGATGTGGTTGGTGCCAATGGTGGTGATGTTACAGCCACATACACTAATTCAGCTGGTGCAGAAGTTGTACTCACAGACGGGGCCTATGTTCAACGAGCCGGAGCGTCCTATGCTTTTGACGCAAGCGCTGGTGTAGTCTCTGCCACCTCTACAGGCACAGCACTCGGAGTTGCAGCCGGTGAGGAAGGGCTTGGCGGTGTCGGCTTGGTAAATGCAACCGGCAATAACAATACAGCGGCCCAAATCTTGACCATTGTCGGGAAAGAAGGATCGACGACATCCGATATAGATGGCGGTGATACAGCTGCAGTAATTGCCCAAAAGGTAAATGCTGTTTCTGCCGACACTGGCGTCAACGCAACGGCCAGAACCCAGGCAACCATGAGTGATCTTTCTGCAAACGGCAGTGTAAGCTTTAATTTACAGGGAACCAATACCAGTGCGGTTTCCATTAATGCCACTGTTTTAAGTAATGATCTGAGCAACCTGGTTACTGCCATTAACGAGCAGGCCGGTAATACCGGCATTTCTGCAACACTCAGTGCGGATAAAGGGTCAGTCACACTCGAGCAATCTTCAGGTTACAATATAAGGCTGAGCGATTTTGAACATAGTGCTGCTATTACCGATACTATTGGTGGTAATACTGAAGAATCCCAATCCATGAAAATCACGGGTGGTGAGGGTGCTGGAACAACACTGTCTGATGGCGGTACCGGTGAAGAAACTGGACATCTGGATTCCACGGTTATTGGTGGCGAGGTTTCCTTTTCAAGTTCAGCCGGTTTTAATGTTACCAGTAATGTTAACGCTGCGGGTCAATCACTTTTTAGCTCTGGTGCTCATGGTGCAAACATAAGCACCTTAGAATCCATTGATAATGTGGATATTACCACTGTTGAAGGTTCGGCAAGTGCCATCCAGTCCATTGATGGTGCATTGATGCAGATCGATAACATGCGCGGTGATCTTGGTGCGGTTCAAAATCGTTTTGAGTCTACCATTGCTAACCTCTCTAATGTTTCAGAGAACCTTTCTGCGGCCCGTAGTCGAATCCTCGATGCGGATATCGCCCAGGAAACTTCTGCAATGACCAAGAATAATATCCTCCAGCAGGCTGGTGTTTCCATCCTTTCCCAGGCAAACCAGGCTCCCCAACTGGCATTGTCACTACTTGGATAATTTTTCTTTTATCCTTTTCCCTCACAGGGGTGGCTTGCCATCCCTGTGAGGCCAAGGTGTTTTTTTACCATAGGAAGAAAGACAAATAATGTTACCTCCATAGGAGGAGGACACAATGAATATTGAAGCATTAGGCAAAATAGGAACCAGCGTTCAGTTGCGAGCCCCTGTAGCAGAACAGATTGATACCCAGCGTAAAAACAAAGAGAAAGTATCCGACTCCCCCCAGTCGTCGTCTGCTGAAACAAAAGTACAGCCTGAAGAAATCCTGAGTCAGATAAAGTCAGTCACTGAAGATGGTCTCTACAGCGTTCGCTTTGAAAGAGATGATAATACAAATCTTATTGTCAAAATCTTTGATAATGAGACTGAGGAAGTAATTCGACAGATGCCCGTAGAAGAGATATTACAGTTACGGAAAACGCTGGAAGAGTTACGGGGAAACATAGTCAATACCCAGAGCTGACAACGCCGGGAGAAGCACATAATCGGTTGCAATCATGTTGTTTTATTTTTTCTATTCTATCAACAGGATGGTTGCGTCCAGAAACAGTAGGGGATAGTTATGGCTGATGTAACATTTAGCGGCTTAGCCACAGGAATGGACACCGACTCCATTGTCAGTCAGCTGATGAAGATCGAAAGGTTTCCCATCGACCGGCTTGAAGCAAAAAAGAAATCCGAGCAGGAAAAGCTTGCGGCCTTCTCACAATTCAAGTCTGTCATAGATGATTTAAAGGATGCCGCAGGAGCCATGACCCTCACCAGCGAGGTGAGAACAAGCGAAATAAAGATCAGCCCTGAGGCTGCCTACACAGCAACCTTCAGCAATGCCAGGGTTGGCAGTTATGATATCTCGGTAGCACAGCTTTCCCAGGTGCAGAAAAACATCAGTGAAGGCTTTGCCTCCCGTACCGACTCTCTTCTTGGAACCGGCACTTTCACCGTGAACGGCACCGATATAAGTATCAGCGAATCAAACAATTCACTTGCCGGGCTGATCGAGGCCATAAACAGTGTTTCCGATACAACCGGGGTAAATGCCACAATTATCAATAATGGCAGTGATACCAATCCATACCACCTTGTCTTTACAGGTACAGATTCATCCACTTCTTTTACAATCGGCAGCAATCTTGAAGATGCTGCAGGCAACCCCATTGCCTTTAACACTACCCAGGCACAGGCGGCTCAACAGGCTGTGGCATTTATAGATGGAATTAAAGTTGTTAGTAACTCAAATACCATAAGCAGTGCGATAAACGGCATTACTATTAATTTAAACGAGGTAAGCGAAACATCCCATGCCGGCACACCTGAAAATGGTGTTGATTCGTGGGACTGGGCAGATCCACCACAGTACAAAACAGATCAGATGCGTGTTGAACCGGACACCGCCAGCCTGAAAGAAAAAATCACCACATTTGTTTCCAGTTATAATAAAGCCATGGAATGGATTTTATCGGGATATTCTGAACGGGGTGGTGCAGCAACAACTACAAAGGATGGCAATGAAGAAGAACTGCTCGGCTCAGTCCTGCGCGGAGATTCGTCCATTAACAGCATAAAAAGAGGGTTGCAGTCTATCCTTACCGATACCGTTCATACCAGCGGCTCCCTGACGATGTTGGCTCAGCTTGGTATCACAACTCAAGCCAATGGTACTTTGCGGCAAGACAACAGCAAGCTGGATTCTGCTTTGCAGGACAACTATGAATCAACAGTTCGCCTTCTTGCCGGTGAAGGTGAAGTTGATGGAGTAATGAAAAACTTTAACTTCTATCTTCTTGACATAACCAGCGGAACCGATGGATTCTACGCCACTAAAAAGAAAAGCCATGACAGTACAGTGAACCGTATCGAAGATAATATCCGTAATATGGAACCACGCATGGCACTCAAGGAACAAACCTTACGGGCACAGTTCCTTGTCATGGAACAACTGGTTAGTGGCTTTAACGCACAGGGCAGCTTTCTTACACAACAGATGGATATGCTCTCCAACATGATATCAGGAAAACGATAATGACCCCCTACGCCCAACAAAAACAATATAGCCAAAATGCCATTGAAATGGCATCCCAGGAGCAAATTCTTATCATGCTCTATGATGGTGCGATTCGTTTTACCCGCCAGGCCATAGCGGCAAGCGAAAAAAACAACACTTCTGAAAAACTTGGCAGAATAAGCAAGGTTTTTGCCATCATCGTAGAGTTTTCCAACACTCTCAACCATGATGTTGGTGGTGAAATTGCTGCAGACCTGGATGGCCTGTACCAGTTTATGCTGCGGGAACTTGGTAAGGCAAGAAAAGAACAAGGAGCAAAAAGCCTCCGTGTCGTTGAAGGTTTACTCGTTGATTTGCGAAAAACCTGGGGAGAAGCAATTATTATAAATAAAAGAGAGACCGCTCCAAAAGATGACATTCCCCAGCAAAAATCATATAAATCTATTGCAGTTACCGGGTAAAAAAATACCATGAAAGCAAACAGGGAGCAAATCAGAGACTTTTTACAAACCTCTATTGTCCAATATACAGAGATTTTAAAGTTAATGGAGCAAATCACGCAGGCAAAAATAAGTCTGAGCGTTGCTGAATTTTCAATAATTGGAATGAAAATCCTCAACAGACAAAAAGCTGCCACTGAAACCGACAAAACGATCCTGGCTCTCCTGCCAGAATCTTTATCAGACATCACTATAGCCAGTAAGAACACAATACGAACCGGGTTGTTGGAGCAGGTAGTTCAACTAAACCATGCTATCACGCCAAAACTTGTCGATATCCACTCCTTAATGAACAGCGACCTTCAACATTTAAAAAAAGGCTGTTCGGCAATGCAGGGTTATAAGCAGTCCACACGAAAACTAGGCAGAATCCTTAATAACACCTTATGAAATCCACAGAAGATCTCTTTCGGGAAAGTATTGGCCAGTACATACGGCTGAAGATTGATGCCTCTGCACTTAGCGAGAGCATGAACGATATTACTCCGGATGAAATACTAAGACGCTGTAACAAGCTCTGTAATCAACACCGTGATCAAATAAAGATTGATTCATTTATTATTGAAATAATGAACGATTTTGGCCCGGGAATACTCAAAGAACCATATGTTTCCGAATATAAACAGGCGTTGGACATTGCTATAGATGCCTGCGATAAAGTTTCCCTGGAAGTAGGTAAACTTTACAAAGACCTCAATTTAACCCAATTTCGTTTATCAAGGGAAACTATTCACACCTGACCCAACAGCCATAAACTTTCATAATATCCGTTCTGGCTCCGGGAAAACTTAGGAATAGGAATTTTCCATATTATTAGAAAAACCTTTTATTCCTTGACGAATTATGGCATTCTTATATTTTAAGTTAAGTAATTATCCCTTGTCAAAAGATCAAAAAGAGTACTGAAACATGCCAACAACAATTGAGCAGCTTTTTTCACTATTAAGTACTGGAAAAACCGCCCGTCTCAGTCTGCCAACCCCAGGCTTTGAAGATCAGAAGCAGCGGATACTTTGTGTCTACCAGCACGAAACACCACCTGAATTTTCACTGATTATCCCCCCTTCTGCCCTGCCCCTGAATAATATTGAAATAAACCTGAAATCAACAGTTCTCTTTGATGTGGGCGGACAAGATATTATAATTGGAGCCGAGCTTAAGGAAATAGTTGGTGAGCAGGCACTTCGTTTTATCGCCCGGGAAGTAATTCATCATGAACAGCTCCGGGATTATTTTAGGGTGGATGTTTCCGCTCCCCTTGTTGCCAGACCCGCCTTGGGGGAAACTTCCGATGAAGAAGAGTCATGGGATGTATGCGGAGAAACCATTGATGTCAGCGGCAGCGGTATTCTGGCAATATTTCCCCAGTCTCTTGAGCTTGGGAAAAATGTTCTCGTTGAGCTGGTGCTTCCCACTGGCGGCACTGAGCCGGTAAAAGCCATTGCCGAGGTGATACGAATGAGAAAAATAGCTGATGATCAACATCACACCGCCCTCCATTTCACCCAGATAGAACCGGAAGACCGGGACAGGATAATGGCGTGCTGTTTTGAAATTCAACGCAAGCATCTTCGTCTCAGGGTGCAGGTGACAAATACTTCCTTATAAAATCTTCACCAAATAACTCATGCCTTTCTGTAATCAGTAAACTTATCCACCACCTTTTCCATTTCGGTATCTGACAGCAGTGGAACATCTCCGATCTGCAGCCCTCTGGCATATACCATGGACAGATGCTCCACTTCCACTGTTAGAGACAGAGCGTCTTTAACATCTTCCCCATAGCAGACCATGCCGTGATGGGCGAGTAGGCACGCCCTGCGATCACCTGAGAGAGCAGCAAGAACGAAATCAGACAATTCCTGACTGCCAAAAAGAGCATATGGAGCACAATCAATAGCAGTCCCGCCGGCAGCAGCCACCATATAATGAAAAGCGGGGATTCCCCGTTCAAGGCAGGCAAGGGTTGTACACCACGGGGAGTGGGCGTGGATAACTGCCCCCGCATTTCCCCTGTCCTGATAGATGTCCCGGTGTAACCGCCATTCGGAAGAAGGTTTGAGTTTTCCCCTGCGGACATTTCCGTCCATATCCATAACAATCAGATCTTCCAACCGGCAGGCATCACAGGCTAACCCCGACGGCGTAATCAAAAAATTATCTTTACCAAGACGCAGACTCAAATTACCGGCTGCCCCCTGGTTCAGACCGTTTTTCGACATGGCAACAGCCGTGCTGAGCAACTGGTTTCGTTGTTTGAAAAAATTCATTCTTTTTTTTTATCTAAACCATGTTTTTGGTGTTTTAGGTGTCACCGCTTAAGAGTGACACCAGAGAATAATCCCTTGACAACCTTCTGGAAAGTTTATATTTTATAGTTATAACTTTTACAAAGGAGGTTGCTATGCAAGCAACTAGTAAAGACCTGAGATTTCATACAAAAGCAATCCTTGACGCTGCAACAAGGGGTGAGGAA
>CAZEMY010000028.1:0-7751 GCA_964513405.1 uncultured Desulfobulbaceae bacterium | reverse complement strand
GTGAGGAATAAAAAAGAGCTAAATACATTCCAAAAAGCCTTGGGGATATTGAATATAAAAATTTTCCAAATTGATGAATTAGTATCCACCAAAGCAATGTTTTTAGTAGAACAATATTCTTTGAGCCATTCAATGGAGCTTGCAGATGCTTTAATTGGAGCAACTGCTATTATTAAACGACTGCCATTAATAACCGGCAATGATAGGCATTATAAATATTTACCGGAAATTGAGATCAAAAAATTTGTGGTTTAAAAAGTAATGTGCATTCCCATGTGCGTTCCCATGTGCGTTCCCACGCCGGAGCGTGGGAACGAGAACGAGAAAACGAGAAGCTTGTTTTTGGTGTCACCGCAGAGCGGTGACACCAGGTGGTTCCCCTGTCCCCTCTCCCCCCTGGCTTCTGTCTTAAGCCCGATAATATTTATCAGGTCCCATAACCTTCAATAACGCCACCGTAAGCAACTCCTCATTAATCTCCCCATCAGCGGAAAACAGATCCTGTAACCTCCCATCTGCCCCCGCTTCCTTTTGAATTCCCGGGGTCAACACTTCTCCCATGGAAGAAACCATACACCCTTCCGGAGCCACATTGAGAAACAATTCATACCCTGCCCGCAATTTAATAAGAGCTTCGCCCACATAGGGACCCAGTTCACCCGGAGGAACCAGGGTCGGCATGACAGCCTTGGCCTCTTCAAGTACATCATGCATTGATTCCGGCAGAGCAACTCCGGCGGCCCGGTAAAGCGGAGCAGCCAGCACCCGCCTTAGAAGCTTCTGCCCTCTTTTCGCCGCCTTCAGATTTTTGTTTAAACCCTGAAGTTCTTCGTTTAGTTTTTTTATTCCGCCATTTTTTTCTGTTTCCTGCCCTGAATGCTGATTATTTAACAGGTCAAGCTGAGTAGTGGCTGATAATACTTTCTCTTCCAAAAGATAGTCAAGATAGCACCAGATTGGTGTACAGTGAAGAGAAAACCGTTGAAATCCCAACGAAACAAGGAGAAGGCGAAAAATCTCTTCAGACTGGGCAACCCGCATATACGCCTCACCCTCTATCTGGATTTTGATCTGTTTTTTAGTGTGCTGCCGCTCTTCAGAGAAAATCCATTTTTTTGAAAACTTTTCCAGTTCCCTCTGTAATCCCCGCTCATGAAAGCGGTAAGCCAGATATTTAATAACAATACCCACCCCCGGTAACTTGCCGAAATGGTGGGCGAAAAAGAGGTCAACTTTACCCGGCTCAATCTCTTTTTCAAGAAATTTATAAATATTCTTTTTCATCTCCAGGTGTTCATCAACCATCTGTTTATATTCATCATAATCAGCACACCTGCTACCCGCCTCAAACAGTATGGATTGAAGTAACCCCTGAAGAATAACTCCCTGGAACATGCGGAGCATTACCCATTCTTCCAAACCTATATTGAAGCCTGCCTTTTCCTCTGCCACCATAAACTGAAAGAGAAACCCCTCGCCCGGCCCTTTGCAGCCACCGCCATTATTAGTTTTAGTGCCAAATTTCTGCCAGGCGTAGAGCTTATGTACTTCGCTGTACTGCCCCTGACGGCAAGGTCCCACCCCCTTGTTATTAAAAATAAGGATTCGGTTCCTGCCGGCAACCGTCGGGTCATTGCTATCTTTGCGGCTGGTAAAATCCTCCACCGCCCTGAGTATATCTCCATATACCCCCGCCAGCGGTGCACAAACCGCATCTCCGGCAACCTGTCTCCCCTCTTTGATCAGTTCTTCAAGGTCGTATGATTCATCTTTATAAATATCAAAACAGGAGAACCCTGCCCCCCGCATAACCGAGGTAATTGTCCGGTTATCAGCAAGAGTCGGAAAATAAATAGCATCTTTTTCTTTATCAAGTTTTCTGGAGTTGGCGAAATCACCAAGAATCTCAATGGCAAATTGTTCGCCATCCGCCCCGACAAGTTCCCCGTGCAATCCCGACTCCAACTGCTTGATATAAGTGTTCATCCGGTTTTCAAGATGAGCAAGTTCCTTGACCACCGCATCTGACTGAATAAGTAAAAAAGGTCGTTTTTTCATGACCTCAGCAGCAATCGGGGCAATGACAGTATCGGGGCCGCAACGGAAAGTGGATACCTGGACAACGGGAATCAGGGTTTCCGGTGTTCTGGTCTCGATGATACGAAACAACTCTTTTAAGCGGGGATGGCGAAGCCTCTTGTGAAGGCAGCGCTTGGCGATTGCGGCAATCACGGTTATTAAAAAATGGGGGTTACGCCAGTACAGATGGCTGTAGTCAGTGTCGAGATCAAGGTCGAACAGGTACGCCGGCAACGCAACTATATTTTTATCACGGAGGAGACGACCCACATGGCTGTCGTAGATTCCGGGATTAAGTATATATTCCCTTGCCAGCACCACTGCCACCTGCCGGCCTTCATCAACAGCCTTCTCCATAATATCAGCTGCCATATCTGCCGCTTGTCTCTTGAGATCAAGATGGTCAGTCATGGCCTGTTCAACTGCTGATAATACCTCTTTTATATTCGGGTTTATATTATAATGGGAAAATACAGGCTTCAAGCGTAGATGCAACTGCTTGGCAATGGCGATAGAATCAAGCTGTTTCAAATCTATATTAAAGAGATGGAACCTGGACTCAGGGTAAGCTGTCTCAGCTATGGTTTTTGCCACCATAATTCCGCCCTGATTAATGGTGCAGGTTCTGCCAAGGCTCGTGTCACCGGTGTTTAAATATTCAATCTGGGGGGCAAGAATCATCCCGTGCGGCTCGTTTGCCAGGCGGCGTAAATGTCCTACTGCTCCAATCTGGGGAGCACAGGTATCAATATTGAAAAACGGCTGGGCATTAATAATATCTTCCGCCTGGACATTGTCCACATGCACCGGCACATTAAAACAGTGAAAAAAGCGGGCGAAGAAAAATGCCCACTCTGAAACAGAGAAGCAGCGCGGAATTACCAGCCGGTTCGGGTTATCGGTGTGCGGCTGGCACCCATCTATAAACTGCCATATTTCTTTATAGGTATCGGGGCTGGCTTTTGTTTTACCTTTCCCCTGTACCTGCACCAGTTTATCCAACTGCTCTTTGTTTTCTTTGTCTCTTTTCTTTTGTGCCAGCATCTCGTTGATGGCAGTACAACCGCCCAGGGTAAAACTGAAACGATTGCCTGACAAATCAACACCGGACAGCGAAGTGCGGTTACATCTCGCCTGTTTATCGCCACACGCCCCGCCCCGGCACTGGATAACCTTTTTTTGAAAGGTCTGCTTAATAAAGACATCAAGATTACATGACTCTCCACCAGGTATTCTTGCAGCCGCCATGGTTTTAACAAGCCCACGGCAGGCCCGATGACCGGGATGGGGAGGAACAAGGCAATAGCTTTTAGAACCGGTGTACTCCTGCAATCTGCCGGTAACCGCAAGAGGCAGAGGTTCAGAGAGCATGGTTTGACCATGGAGAAGAACCACACAGTTTTCGGGAAGTTCCACCTGACTCCACAAAGAGCGGGCCATATTTTCAACAATCGCCCAGTTGGCGGAGGCAAGGATTTCATCATGGGGTACACCCTGAGCCTGGAGCTTACGACCATTTTCCATCAGAAACACAGCACAGGTGGCATTGATGGCATAGGACCGTTTCGCCAGGTATGCCTGATGGCAGGCTTTGCCAATATCCTCAATGGCAAAGAGTGAACAAAGAGAATCCATCAGACTGCCGGTACCGGCGGAACACTTGATATTCATGGCATTATCAAATAATTCCCCCTGCCGCAGGGAAACGGTGGATAATTTGGTGTCCTCTCCACCTATATCAACGAGGGTGAAAAACTTTTCGTTGATATCTTTTATCCCCTGTTTTTTCAAATGTTTAATATGATTTTTTGCCAGCTCTATGGAGCCTCTTGCATGGGCATAATTTTCCACCAGTACCATAACCCGCTGCTCAAGAGGCGGGTAAATCCGCCGCAGAGCCTCCTGCACCTGGTATCTGGCACTGCCGGTGATTCCTACCTGGACGATACTTAGTCGGGTTACTCCTTTAGACTGGAGATCAATAAAGATATGCTTAATGGTCTCAATGGTATCGCCGTGATTACTGTAGGCACCAAAAAACAGGGATTCTTCCGTGTCGGCATCAGCAATTTCGACCTTTGCCATGGTGGAACCGACATCAAGGGCAATAAAGATCTCTCTTTCCTCAAGCTCTGCAGCACTCCATGCCGTTGTTGGTTCATCGGGAAGACGAAGATAAAGCTTATTGGCTGTAAATGTTTTTTTAAGGTTGGCAAAGGCAGGGAATTCAAGCAGAACCGGTACTTTTTTCAAATCTTTTTCAGGTTGAAAAAAGTTTTCGCTGCCCACCTGCTCGACAAGATAGTTAACCCCATCTAATAATGGCGAGGAACCGGCATCATATTTAATATTTTTCACTCCCTGCTGGTGCAGATAATCCGTGGCACAATCACGATTAAAACGCCAGGCAAACACGCCGCCGGTCAGGTGAACTGTATCAAACCCGCTTAAGAGTTTTCGACAACATTTCAGAACCTCCGATTTAAGGGTTACTGCCAAGGCGTAATCAAGGGGAACCCCCTGATTTTTATCAGATATGGTGGCAGACGAGCTAAATACCCCGCAGCGGTCAGCCCGAACCGCCAGAGCATCTCGTTTTTCCCGTCCGGACTCGCCAATATAGTCGCTAAGGACATTGTCAACCTCTTCCCTTTTGATGGCAAGCTTCTGTAACACCCTGTCAATGTTGGCACCGGAACCGGCACCGCAACGGGGATTAACCACCAGCATATCATCTTTCAACTCTCCTTCCGGGGTAACGCCGAGAACAAGGTAACCGGAGGCAGATAGGTCAATAAAGGCACGGGATAATTTACTGCTTTCCTCCCTTTCTGCCATGGCCATGGCGGCAGCCCACAGAGCAGCCGCGGGCAGAATAATTGCTCCCCTGCCAATTATATCCTGGACGACCTCGGCAAGTTTGCCGGTAATAAAGACTGGTATAGATTCAGGTTTCTCAGATGAAGAAACAAAAACAATAAAGCTTAAATCAGGACTGGAAAAGGCCTGTCGTAAATCACCATTACTGGAGAGAGAGATATTTTGTGCCAAGGTGTTATCGGAATTATATAGGCGTATTCGTATATGTTCAATTCCGGCATCAATAATTATTTTTTTATTCATGGAGTATGGTTTTTTGATTTTGAGTTTCGGGTTTTTGGTTTCGGGATCCGAGCGTCCATATTATAAGCTATGAGAATCATAATGTTAAAATCAAAGTACATGCCACGGGCGACAATACTACATTTTTTACCTTACAACAATAACAGACTTGCTCTATACACAGTAGGTATACCCAAAAGATTAGGGCATCCGAGCAGTTTCCCTGTTATCTCTGTGCCAATTAATGAGCATAAGGAAGCTGTGAGCATGTGCTTAAATAATAGTAACCATTACCACGGGAGTCTTGTTTTTTCCACACATAAAATAGAAGATGGGGGCAAGCCTGCCCGGCAAAAGATGAAATTTTGATACCTGTAAATTACTCAACAAGCTGACAGTAAAAATGATGGTGGATTTTTAAGATGGAAAAGATTATTATCACCTCGTGCATGGTAAAAACTGCGTGATCTTTGGATAAAAAGTCGCTCTTTGGTAAATATCCGATAAAACCCCGTATTCGTCCGAACCTAAGGCACGATACAAGCAGTTACATGAATTTATCTGCAACCCGAATGTTTACATTTGTGAACAGCTAACAGCGAGAACTTTTTAGAGACAAATATAAATGACAATCCCCGCCGCCAATAAATTTTACCCTCTTCCATGCCTGCTGACCTGTACCGCCCTGTTCAGCGGCTTTTACTCTATTGTCGCCTCAATAAACGGTAACTTTTTCATTGCTGCCGTGGCCATTCTTGTGGCTGGCTTTTTTGATGCCGTCGATGGACGGGTTGCCAGAATGACCGGTTCAACCTCCCGCTTTGGCATGGAGCTAGATTCTTTATGCGATATGGTCTCGTTTGGGGTTGCTCCTGCTCTGCTTGCCTATCTCTGGGCTCTTACCCCTTACGGACGATATGGCTGGCTGGCTGCTTTTCTTTTTGTGGCCACCACAGCACTCAGGCTTGCCCGTTTTAATTCCGCAGAAAAAAGCGGGAAAAGCGATAAAGATGAAGCCGGGAATGATGATTTTGTTGGTCTCCCCTGCCCGGCTGCCGCCGGGATGATAGCCACCACGGTAATGTTCAGCTGGTTTCTTGGGGCAACTGGTACGGTCAAACACCTGTCAATTCTTATACTGGTATATGTCTTATCTTATCTTATGGTTTCAACCCATCGATACTTAAGCTTCAAGCATGTTCATCTTTCCAGAGAGGGTAAATTCAAGGCTATTGTCGGCATTGTTCTGCTTATTATTCTCCTTGCCACAGAACCGCCGATCACCCTGTTTGCAGGTTTGCTCATCTATATCCTCTCCGGTCCAGCTATGGATTTATATGCTTTCATACGAAATAAAAAGAGAAAAAAGGCGGACAAAAAAACAGCCGGACAGACCCGCCTGCCGGGCGGGCAGGCAAAAAATAAAGAACAACAGCACGACAAACTATGAAAACAAAAAGGCGTAGAGACAAGGCACGCCTTGTCTTGTCTATACAGTTCTGTATTCTATCCTCTGACACCTGAGCACCTGACCCGTGCGAATTACAGGAGGGATAGCAAAAGGACGGATAATAACCGGTCCAGACAAAAATAACCTGGCAATTCGCCCTACAAGTGACCGGGTCAGAGAGGCTCTTTTTAATATCATTGATGAGAAAATCAAAGGCTCGACAATGCTTGATCTGTTTGCCGGCACCGGAGCGGTGGGGATAGAAGCATTAAGCAGGGGGGCAAAACAGGTCGTTTTTGTTGACAACAGTAACAAATCCATGGACATCATCGGGGAAAATCTGCGTTCCTGTTTCAAGCAGCCCCAAGCCCGTATTTTTAAACTGGAACTTACCCGTCCTGCCAGTATGGAGTGGCTTCGCAAACGGCTCCCGCGTGAGCTGCAATTTGACCTGGTTTTTATGGACCCTCCATACGGTAGAAATCTCGCCAGTCAATCTTTAATATTGCTGGAGGCATCTGGTCTGCTTGCCAGAAATACCATGTTTGTTGTAGAAGAACATTCCAGACAAATACTACCGGAGTCAATCAACCGCTTAGAGATCACTGATCAACGCAGTTACGGTGAAACTGGTATCTGGATTTATAAGAAAACAGAAGGCAGAAATCAGAGGACAGAAACCAGAACACAGAGAAATAATGAAAAACAAAAACCATAAACCCACCATTGCCGTGTATCCCGGCACCTTTGACCCCGTTACCAATGGTCACATTGATATTGTCAACCGTGCCTTGAGGTTATTTGACAAGGTTATTATTGCTCTTGCCATTAATGTCAGCAAGCAACCACTCTTCTCCCTTGAGGAACGGTTGGAAATGACCAGAAAATGCTTTAAAAGTGCCAATGGAAGAATTGAGGTGGAAGGAACCAGCGGTCTGATTGTTGATTATGCCATGGAAAAAAACGCCTGTGCCATTGTCCGTGGTCTGCGGGCATTATCGGATTTTGATTACGAGTTCCAGTTGGCATTGATGAACAGAAAATTAAAGAGAGAGGTTGATACTGTTTTTCTGATGACCGGGTTTCGTTGGATATATATCAGTTCAAGTATTGTCAAGGA
>CAZEMY010000027.1:0-14274 GCA_964513405.1 uncultured Desulfobulbaceae bacterium | reverse complement strand
ACAGACCGGTTGTTCTTGGTGCTTCGGGAGCGGCAAGCCAGGTCTTTCCTTCAATTTTGTTTTTCATGATAATATCCCCAAGTTATATAATATTGCGATTTTATTTTTTAAATAAAATAGTTTTTAAGCAACCATACTGGTAACTACCAGTGCGAGAGCAAAGATAACCTGTTAATATTAGTAAGGTGTTTGAAAGTAATTATATTTTGATTAAAATTGTTTGAAGGTGTGAGAGAGGTGCTGATACCTTCGCCCCACTGTAACCATGCGGCTCCCATCCCATTACCCAAAGGAAATATTGGCTCAACCTTTTAGTTAGATTGCCCAAAATATATTGACTTTGGGTAATATCTTTTGTATTTTTGTGGGAAGCTTCTCTTGTGTAAAGGGAATGACTATCAACATAAATACAAGAAGGAGATTTACAATGTTAAGTGCAATTAAAAGCAGTAAGGTTTTTATACCGACAGCCTTGGGGGCAATGCTGTTGCTGTCGTCCCAGGCTGTTGCCTGTCCGCCTGCAAAAGATGGAACTGTTAAGCCTTGTCATATTACTTCAATCAATATTCATCAACCGGGTAATACGAAGGATGATCTTGCCAATGTCATCAATATTTTTCTTCCTATGGGGTCAGGGTACAGGGTTGATGCCAAGGGAACCGGTAGTGGCAAATTAGGACCGGCAATGCAGGAGAGTTTGGAGAAAGGAAAGCTAACTTCAAACCTGGTGTTTACTTATGGCAGAACCGGCGAAATTCCACCCGGAAGAGATATATTCAGGTATCTTCATCTGGCAAAGGATAAGAACATGCTGGCAGCTTTGCCGGATCGTTATACCGTAAAACCTGAATTTGCAGCACTTGTTAATGATGTAAACAAAGGTGGATATCTGTCTGTACCTTATGTTGGAGCTGTTGCGATTGTCTACAACCCTGACCTGATTGATAAAAAAGATGTCCCGAAAAGTTGGAAAGAGCTGGCAAATTTTAACGGATCGCTGGCAGTTACGGGGTCAGGATGTTACGCTATGAGAACATTGACAGCTCTGTACAAGACCGTGGGTGAAAAAAAGTTTGAGAAAATTGTCAAAAAAGCAGAGATGCCGGCTCTTGAAACCATGAAAAAAGATCCAAGGCCAAAAGACCAAAAACCGCTGGGCGGAACCAATGTGCCTGTAGCAGTTATGGAAGGGAAATTTCAAGTGGGAGTAGGGCCATTAACTTCAACAAGAGTTCAGGAAGGTATTGCCAGTGGAGCACTGGGTGTCATCTGGCCGGCAGAGGGGGCATTTGCAATGCCGCATATTCTTGCTGTTCGGGCAAATCCAAATGAGGCCGACCTGGCACTTGCAGATTTTATAGCAAAAGGATCGGAAGTTCGCAGAATCCTCTATAATGTTGGAATAAGTTCCACTTTAAGGGGCGGTCGTGTTATTCCTGTAGTCAAGGAGAATAATTTTAAATTCAGATTTATCCCTGTAGCAGAGTTGATGGATCAAAAGGCTCATAAGCGTATCATTGAGATTGTAGAAAAAAACAAGCCAAAGGCGTAGTGCAGAGCAGGTTCCCGGAGACTTTTCTGTCTCCGGGAACCTGCAACCTTTCAGAAGTTGTCCCGTAACGAGTTTGTTTATAAATAGTGCAGGATAACTGGATTAATTGTCAACAAAGGTTGTCTCGATCAGGTACTTTATCCCAGATTTCTTTCCTACTTGTTCAGTGCATCAAAGTTAGCCATAAGGTCATCTGGTGGGCTGGCATCACGATAACGGACAACGCCACTTTTATCCACAATGATAATAGTGGGAATGCCGCTCACTTTAAATTTTTTAGTGAGTTCTGAGCCTTTATCGAAATATAGCGGGTACTCCATATTGTATTTTTCAGCATAGCGGCGGACTTTTTTTTCAGAATCATTTACGCCTGCATTAATCCCCAGAAAGAGCATCCCTTTAGGGACAAACTTAGCCGCCATTTCATTGATGTGAGGAATTTTTTCTTTGCAGATGGGACACCAGGTCGCCCAAAAAACGAGAAAAATTGGCTGCTTGCCGATTATGTTGCTGGAGTCAATTACATCACCGTTAAGGGTTGTGATGGAAAATGGCGGAATCTGTTCACCAATTTCCGCTGCATTGAGGTTGATTGGAAGAAGGAATACCCCCAAC
Organism: uncultured Desulfobulbaceae bacterium; assembly: GCA_964513405.1. Lineage (GTDB taxonomy): Bacteria > Desulfobacterota > Desulfobulbia > Desulfobulbales > Desulfobulbaceae > DRLX01. Next base: position 12,107 of record CAZEMY010000027.1, on the reverse strand, counting down.
AACAGAGGCCATAACCATTTTATTGTTTTTCTCATTAGTTTTCTCCTAAATTTTCTTCGGTTTATTTTTACAAAAAGAATCTTCCGGCCTGAACAAAGAAATACTGTGCCAGAATAAGCATAACCCAGCCCATTCCCTTCTTAATCTTTATCATCCAGGCTCCTGATTTTGGCATGGCTGCCATTAGTCCTGAAAATGTTCCCACCGCAATCAGCAGTATTCCCATGCCAAAGGCAAAGACAAAGAGAAGGCTGCCGCCAACAACAGCATTGCCTGTACTGGCGACATATGCAAGTAACACACCAAGAACTGGTGCTGTACAAGGACCAGCCACAAGACCGGAGCTGAGACCGAGAGCGAATGTCGGGAGCAGGCCGGTTTTTTTGCCATTATCTTTTGGGGTAAAGACCGGTAGAGAAAAAACATCCAACATGCTTAAACCCAGCAAGAGAATAATATTACCCACGAGGATAAAACTCCAAGGGCTGGAGTTTAATTCACCAAACAATCTACCGCTCAGTGCTGCAAAAATGCCCATGGCAGCGTAGGTTACTGCGATGCCGGCTACATAGATTACAGACAGAATAAAAGCTTTAATTTTTGAGCCGCCCAGGTTTGAGGAACCTATATAGCCAACGGTGATTGGAATCATCGGATATATACATGGGGTAAGGCTGGCAAAAACTCCTCCGGCAAAAGCAGCAACAAATGCCAAAGCCATTGATGTATGTAAGTAATCATTTAATCCATTAATAAGAAAATCCATTGTTCCCAGCTCTCTTCAAACCATATTGGGCTGGAACCTGAAAGGTCTATAAACAAACCGCCAAGTTCCAGCTAATTGCCGGCAAATATTTTTTCTAATGGCTGCCGACGGTTGCTGGTGCTTCACCTACTTTACGGGAGAGAAGACCTTTGGCTATTGCCTGATCTTCTTCCCATCCTGCTTTAGCTATCTCTTTTGCGGAAACACCGTCAACGCTGATGGTGGCAATTTCTATCATATTGGCAATGGGGTAGAGCCAACCATTTATGGTGGCAGTTTTTCCCTGGATAAGTGCATGACCACGGATCACATCGTGACCGGCAGCGTTATCAATAATAGACCATAATGAACCGTCAGCGGTTTTAAAGCCAATGGCATGGTGGGCAAAGAGGTTACACTGGGCATTGGCACCATCTAACTTCTTGAGGCTACAACCAATACAAACCAGCTTTCCTTCAATGGACATCTTGTCGAGACCTTTATCTGCTTTCCAACCACCTGCCATACTGACTTGAACCATTACTACCAGAGCAACTGTTGTCATAAGAATGTGCTTCATTACTAATCCTCCTGCGGAGTTTGGGTTGTAAGGTGATGTTGTATACACCACCCTCTTACCTATTAGGAGGCACGAAAAATATATTTATTCCCTTTATTTTGTAAAATAATTGTAGAATGGATCATTTTGCTCTGTCCACTGGTAGTAAATGTTATGGGACGCTCCTTGGGTATAATATGCGTCTGCTTGCAGTTGGAAAAAAATATGGGTTTGTTGCAATGTCAGAAACACAGGAACGGGTAAAATTGAGACCTTCATGGAAAAGCAGGTTGGAAAAAGAGTTTGAGAAAGAGTATATGCAAAATCTCAGACGATTTCTCATTGGGGAAAAACAGGCTGGAAAAATAATCTATCCCGCCGGCGATGATATTTTTAACTGCATGAATCTGGTTTCCTTTGCAGATGTTAAAGTTGTAATAATCGGTCAGGACCCTTATCACGGCCAGGGGCAGGCACATGGACTCTGTTTTTCGGTGAAACCGGGGGTTAAATCTCCGCCGTCACTGGTAAATATTTTCAAGGAAATCCATAATGACCTTGGCATCGAAGTAAGTAATCATGGCTATCTGAAAAGATGGGCGGAACAAGGTGTGCTGTTAATCAACAGTGTTCTCACCGTTGAGAGAAATAAAGCGGGTTCCCACCAGGGACGAGGCTGGGAACGGTTTACTGATGCTGTCATAAAAACGCTAAACAAAGAGCATTCCGGGCTGGTATTTCTCCTCTGGGGCAGTTACGCCCAGAAAAAAGGGAAGATTATTGATAAGGCACGCCATCTGGTCCTGGAATCAGTTCATCCCTCTCCCTTATCTGCCCATCGCGGCTTTTTTGGTAACCATCATTTTTCAAAAGCAAATGCCTATCTGGAAGATCAGGGTAAAACTGTGATTGACTGGTCGTTGCCGGATTTGTAACCTCAAAGAAATTCTATATCTCGTTTATTTTGTAGTGTTTTACTGTTTTTGATGGAACTCCTGGTTAGAATGTAAAAAAAAGCTAAATCGCATTTTCTTCAAAATCAAGTGCTACCATTTTGCTGTACAGGCCATTTTGTTCAAGCAGCTCCCTATGGCTCCCCTGCTCGATAATTCTCCCGCCGGCAAGAACTATAATCCTGTCGGCCCGTTGCACTGTGGACAGCCGGTGGGCAATGATAAGGACAGTCTTCTCTTTAAAACAGTGCTCAAGCGTCTGTTTCAGAACATTTTCAGTTTTGGAGTCAATGGCTGAGCTTGCTTCATCGAGTATCAGAAGGGACGGGTTTCGGCATAACACCCTGGCGATGGCGAGGAACTGTTTTTCGCCGCTTGACATGGCTTGACCGCCTTCACCCATTATAGTGTCCAGACCCTGGGGGAGATTTGCCACGAACTGAGCGAGCCTTGTCTGTTGCAGTAATTTAACCACTTCTTCGCGTTCTTTACCGGTATCAAGAACTATATTGTTCAGCAGAGTCTCCTGCAAAATTAGTGTCTCCTGCATTACAACCCCTATTTCCCTGCGCAGTTCACTTTTTTTCACATCTGCAAGAGGATATTCGCCAAGGCTTATACTACCGCTATCCGGCTCATAAAAGCGGAGCACAAGGTTGACAAGGGTGGACTTTCCACTTCCCGTGGGGCCGACAATTGCTACAGTCTCTCCCCTTTTTACTGTAAAGGAAATGTCATGAAGGACAGGCTGCCCGGGAAGGTAGGAAAAATTAATATTCCTGAAACAAAGATCACCGGCAAGTGAACGGATTTCATTTTTATAAGCAGTTTTTTCTTCTTCAGAATCTGTATCCAGCAGGTGAAATATCCTCTCCGCAGATGCAAGGGCAGACTGGACAATTGAGTATTTCTGAGCAATCTCTCGTAGAGGCTGGAAAAACATACGCATGTAGGAAAGAAAGGCTACCAACTCACCAAGAGTCAATTCTTTTTGGATAATTTCCCCGCCGCCGTACCAGAGAATAAGGGCAATAGCCAGTGAACCCATAAGCTCTGTGATGGGCATAAATATCCCAAACAGGCGAATCTGGAGGAGGGTTTTTTTCAGATAGCTGTCATTAAGTGTTGAGAATTCATCTTTTATATCACTGGTTCTGCCAGATAATTGAACAAGCGTGACCCCTGAAACCGTTTCCTGGACAAAGGCGTTTACTTTGGAGAGTTGGTTGCGTATGGCCCGGGAATGATTTCTGGCAAGTCTGGAGAAGAAAATGGTAATAACTGTAGCCAGCGGAACAAAAAAACAGAGGATAAGACCCAGCTTGAAATTTATATAAACAAGAATACAGAGGATACATGCCATCCGCAGCAAGTCGTTAAAGACGGTGACCATGATGGAGGTGAACATCTCGTGCATGTTTTGGACATCGTTGGTTATGTGAGTGACCAGGCGACCAATGGGCTGTTTATTGAAAAAATCAGGTTTCACTCCTATAAGATGGCTGAAAAGATTCTGGCGGAGGGTATTCATAATTGATTGCCCTACCCATTCCAGGAGGATAACCTGAGAAAAAGCAGTTATAAATCCAATGCATACCAGTCCCCCATATAAGAACACATTTGTGGTGAGTCCTGCCATGCGTTGAGAGAAATCAAGTTCCTGGTTGGTAATATAGAGATCAATGGACTGCTGCATAATCCAGGGAAGTCCAAGGGCACAGACTGTAACAAAAAGTGAGAGAAAAACAGCTCCCGCAAAGGGAAAGCGGAAGGGGTGCAGGTAGCCGAGGATACGGTGCCATAATCTTTTTTCAGAAAGGGAAATCGTGTATCCTTCTTCAGAGTACTCGTAGTTACCCATTCTCTGTTTCTCCCTGAAGCCCTTGGCGACGACTGATCTCGGCAAGAAAACCATTACGGCAAACAAGTTCTTCATAGGTGCCTATATCACTTATTTTGCCGTTCTCAAGGACAAGCACTCTGTCTGTTGCCGCAAGTTGCTTGATTCGCTGGCTGACCCAGATGACAGATTTGCCCTTGAGCCAGGGAATGATGTCCGCAAGTATTTTATGCTCTGTTTCGGTGTCAACAGGTGCCAGAGCATCATCTATGATCATAATTGGCCTGTCACATAGTATGGCTCTTGCCAGTGCCACCCTGCTGCGTTGCCCGCCGGAGAGGGTGACACCTTTCTCTCCGATCATGCTCTCGTAGCCTTTGGGGAACGAGAGTATCTCGTCATGGATGGCAGCAATCTTTGCGGCTTTAATAATCAGATCCATGGAAACATCAGGGTTGCCGAAGGAGATGTTGTCACGAAGGCTGCTTGAAAACAGTAATGTTTCCTGGCTTACATAGCTGATCAGGGTCTGTACAGATTCAGGGGATATGTCGTTTACATCTGTTTTGCCAAGAAAAAGTGATTGGTCGGCAACAGGATAGATACGGATCAGCACCTGGCAAAGAGTGGTTTTTCCAGATCCTGTGGGGCCTGTGACCCCGAGAATTCCAGGAGTAATTGTCAGTGTGATATCCTCAAGTATCTTCCGTTTGGCTTGTGGATAGATGAAGCTGAGGTTACGAAATTCCAAAATGGTGCTTTTCTCCCGGGCATTAGTTTTTCCGGGCAGGAGCTGCGATTCTTGAGAGAGAAGAATATAGATTCGGCGTAGTGAAGTTACCCCTCTCTGGTAGAGGTTGGCTACCCAGCCCACAGCCATCATGGGCCAGATAAGCATATAGAGAAATGTAATAAAGGCTACGAATTCACCCATGGAGATAGTTTCCGTAATGACCAACCGTCCACCAAAGTAGAGAACAAGCATCATTGCGGTACTGCCGATCAGGGTGGCAATTGGAAATAGTAACCCCTGGATTATTGCCACCCTTATATTTGAATAGACATACTCTTTGCCAAGACCTGCAAAGCGTTTGCTTTGTGACTTTTCAAGCGTATAGGCCTTAATTAACCTGATTGAAGAAATGGATGATCTTACAAATTCAGTCATACCCGAAAACTGTTCCTGAACACGGTCAAAACGGTGATGCAGACTTCCAGTGAGGAAGCGGGTGGCGATGGCCAGAAGCGGCATGGGGAGAAGAGCCATCAGGGTAAGCCCGACATGGATATTAAGCATAAAGGCAATGGCAGCAACGGACATCACCAGGGCATCAATTGCAACAACAAGTCCCATCCCACAGGCCATTTGTACCGCTATCAGATCATTGCTTCCGTGGGCCATAACAGAGCCGGTACTGTATTTGGAAAAAAAACTTCCATCCATAGTCATAACATGGCTGAAAATCCTTTTACGCAGATCCCGCTCAAGATATCTGGAAAAGCCAATAATAAGATAGCGCCAGCAAAAACGGAGCAGGGTGGCAACTACTCCAATAGCACAGATCAAAAGGGCAAGACGGAGTAAATAACTCTGGACAGCGGTTCCATCTGAGAGTGCATCTACGCCTTTTTTAAGAATGAGGGGAATGCTGAGCTGGAGACAGTTGACACCGAGCAGGGCAACTAAACCCAACAACAGCCGGCTGCGGTGTTTTAAGTAGATAGGTGCCAGAAGTCCCAGGACTTTTCCAGGGGAGGGAGATTTATTGGTCGGTGTGTTCACAGTATTTTTTTGGCTCTTTTGAAATTTGTGTGTCCGATGAATAATAATAAATATAGCTGTCGAATTCTCAAACTGCTGATTGTTCCACTTTTTTAATACAGATAGCCGAGAAGAAAAAGAGGGCGTCGAATATCGTCGATCTTGTCACCATGCGATAAGATAATTTTGCGCTTTACATTTATGCCTTTGAACTGAGAACGCCCTTTTCCTTTCCCGCCTACTTCAAGAACAATATGTCCCTGTTTATCTTGCACCAGGAAATCGGGAGTCTTGCTCCCTCTGGTACTCTTGAGATAATGAAATTCAATGGATGCACCTGTTAGCATCTCGGCGAAAAAATCCTCACGCAATCCTCCAGCGGCATACTCATAATCATTATAGAGAAGGCGGTATGGCGGAGTAAGGAGTACCTTGGGCTCCCGCATAACGCCAGTACCCTTTGGGAAAATCACATGGGTGACCAGTGCCTGTGTAAGGCCGTTCAGGTAGGATTCGGCTTTGTATTTTGTGATTCCGACATTTCTTGAAATTGAGGAATAATTTATGCTGTCAACTGTTGATTTCCCGATGAATTTCAGCATTTTCTCAATGACAGGGAGTTCATCCACCAGGAGCGGTATGACCTGCGGGATATCGCGGCTGATGATCTTTTATAGGTCATAGAGTAATTGGTAATAGTGCGCGGTAAAATTGAGAAACGCTTGTGGCAGGATGGCCATATTAAAGGGTGTTGAAAAGAATAAGTAATAACTATGTAGAAACAGTGGTATAATGCATAAAAGCTACTATAGTGGTCAGCGATACCAACCTCAGAATAAACCAACCAAAATAGAGGATTTTATGCATAACAAGGATATCAAACTCATTGTCAAAAAACAACAAAAAAAAAGGCTCTATCCCAGTATTACCGGAATAAAGCCTTGAAAAATAGATGGTGCCGAAGAGGAGAGTCGAACTCCTACATCCATACGGACACTAGACCCTGAATCTAGCGCGTCTACCAGTTCCGCCACTTCGGCACAGCGGGAAGATATGCTATTTATAGGACGCTTTGTCAAGGATTTCCTGCCCGTGCCGGTTAAAAATATTGATAATTGTTGCTCTGGTAACGAACTGTTTGCGTGTTTTGCCCATGTAGGGTAAGTATCCCCCCTTAACATTTGCTGTAATATTTGCTGTAATATAACTTTTAAAATAGGTTGCCAGGCTATCCCGTGCTGAGACAGAGACAAGATGTTCTGCATGTTTCTGCTCCCATGGCACCACTTAAACAATATATGAAAATATATACGGATTTAGAACAAATACAGGGGCAGTTTCCAGGAGCTTTTGTGACCATTGGTAATTTTGATGGGGTGCATCTTGGTCATCAGAAACTTTTTTCTGAAATAGTTGGCAAAGCCCGGCAGGATGGCGGCACAAGCGTGGCCATCACCTTTGATCCCCATCCGCTTGATTTTTTGAGACCTGGCAGGCTCAAGTTGATTTCCACCCTTGAACATAAAAAAGAGTTGATCCGACACTCTGGTATTGATGTTCTGATAATTATTCCTTTTACGGCTGATTTTGCCAAAACAACAGCGGCTGACTTTGTTCGCCGGATTTTGGTTGATACCATTGGGGTAAAGGAATTGGTGGTAGGTTATGACTATGCCTTTGGTAGGGGACGGCAGGGGGATATCCCCTTCTTAAGGGAACGGGGAAGGGAGCATGGATTTTCTGTGGTCAGGGTTGACGCCTTGTATGAAAAAGGTATGCTCGTTTCCAGCTCAAGGATTAGGGAGCTTGTCACCGAGGGTCGGATGAGGGATGTGTGCCGTTTGTTGGGACGCTGTTACCAAATCCGTGGTGAAGTTAAGATTGGCCGGCAACGGGGTGGCAAAGAGGTTGGTTTTCCCACAGCTAACCTCAATATAAGTGAAGAAGATCTCTGCCCCAAGCGGGGAGTCTATGTGACCCAGGTAATTTATAACGGGCGGCTTTACGGTGCTATTTCCAATATTGGTTGTAACCCTACTTTTGGAGAAAATAAACTGGTCGCCGAAACTCATATCTTTGATTTTGACGATAATATCTACGGCAAGCCCATTAAAATTAACCTGCTGCGATATCTGCGCGGGGAGAAGAAATTTGCCGGGGTAGAGGAACTCAGCTCTCAGATAAAGGTTGATATTGTGACTGCGAGGCGGGTGTTGTCCCGGGTTTAACCAAGTGCTGGAGCGGGTATTATGGAAGGGTTATGGATAAAATTGAGGTAGCTGGTCTTGTCAAGACCACTTTGATGACTATAGTGTAGATTATTTTGTCAGAAGGTCATGTGACTGGTACAGGGGAACTTAATGTCGCCTCTGTCTTTTTGGTCAGAAACCAGAAACCCGAAAACAAACAGGAATACAATATGTCAGAAAAAAATATGCCAATGGAAGAGCAGAATGCAAGCGTTGGAGAGGTAATTGCCGATCTTGAAAAAGTTTGTGGTGAAAAACCGGAAAATGTTATGGCGTGGCATCATCTCGGTCTTGTTTATCGTCAGGCTGGACGAAGGGAAGACGCTGTTAAAGCCCTGAAAAAAGCCATCGAACTTGATGACCAGTCGGTGGAATCGATGATTAATCTCGGTGCCATTTATTTTGAACAGGAAGACATGAATACAGCTCTTGCCATGAACGAACAGGCACTTGCCGTTACTCCGAAAATGGCGGAAGCTCATGTTAACATCGGTCTCATTCGTCAGCGTCTGGGCCAGGTTCAGGAAGCCATTGACTGCTATGACAGGGCTGTGCAGATTGAACCGCATTTACTTACGGCTTGGATAAACTTAACTAGTGCCTATACCATGCACGAGGAAGATGACAAAGCTGTGGAGGCTGCCCGTCAGGCACTCACTCTGGAGCCTGATTCATCAATGGCAAGGAACAATCTGGCGGTTGCCCTCTACTTTAAAGGCGATTATGAGGAATCAAAAACCAATATGGAAAAGGCCAGAAAACTTGGTTATCCTGTTGACGATCGTTTTGTCGAAATGTTGAATGAGAAGCTGGTAGCTTAGCGGTTATGGCGGATAAAATTGAAGCAAATGTTCGGCCATGGTGTCCGTTTTGCGGCAACGATGTTGGTCGGCCAACTGAACTGGCTCAGCGGAAAATGACCGAGTTTCCGGTGGGGAGTTGTGATTGTGGTTCTGTTTATGTTTGTGACTCCACTGGTCATAATGTTGGGGCAGCCATGGTGGAGTGTCTGGTCTATGCCTGTGGTGATGTCTGGGATTTGGCCTGGGAGCTAATGCCGGAAGATGATTATCTCACTGACAGAGTTGAGAATTATGATGAGATAACCAACAGGGTAGTTGCCAAACAGAATGTTGATGGGCGGGCAGTGCGGGGATTACTCTATTTTGTTCGTCTTCATAAGGACATCGCAGAGATTGCCGATAGATTTCGTAAAAAGCAGGAGCTGGAGATCAGGGAGCATGAAGACCCCCGTAAAGGGGCGGTCATTCCGGATGTGGAACCTTTGCCTGACTCGTCCACCCCAAAGAGGCGTACTTCCAAGGGTGAGGTTAAAAGGCTTGCCGCCGCTGGCGATATTGATTCTCTGGTGGCTTTGACCTTTGATGATAAGCGAACTCTGCGGTATCTGCAACGGTTGCTGTACCAGCCCGACGCGGCGGGCAGATACTGGATCGCCTGGGTGCTTGGGAAGGTTTGTGCCAGGGTGGCAACCCGTGAGCCTGGGCAGGTGGCTGATTTATTACACCGCCTTTTTGAAGCCTGTAATGACTCGGCGGCAATGCCATGGGGAATGGTTGAGGCTATTGGTTCCATAATCAGTGGCAGGCCGGATATATTTGGGGCTTTTACCCGGCATATTCTCAACTTTATGGGGGATAGTGCTACCCAGGAAGCGGCTGTCTGGGGACTTGGTGAAATAGCTGCTGGCAGGCCTGACCTGATTAGGAAAACTCCGTTTTATTCGCTAATTCATTTTCTTGAGCATGAAAAACCTGTTGTTCGGGGCTTGATGGCCAGGATGCTGGGCCGGATTAAAGCCAGTGAATCTACTTTCCAGATTATGAATCTTCAAAAAGACGATAGTGAGGTGGTTGTTTATGTCCAGGGAAAACCTGAGATAACCACGGTGTCTTCCCTTGCTTTGGAGGCTATACGCCTGATTCAGGAAGCAGCCGGTGGCTGATTTTTTTTGCAAGTGTTTAGTTTTTTTATTTTAAAGTAGAGTTTTAAATTGAAAATAAGATACTATATTGATCCTCAAACTGAAGTTTTTCACATTTATAATCATGATGTGGACGAAAGTGAAGTTGAGGATGTTCTGTTACACCCGGTAGAAGACAGGGCGGGCAAAGAAGGTTCGCGGGTTGCCATAGGCAAAACCGGTGGTGGCAGGTATTTAAGGGTGATTTATGTGCCTGATTCAGAGTCAGATAGTATTTTTGTAATTACAGCCTATGAGTTACGAGGAAAACCTCTTTGTGCATTTAGGCGTAGAAATAGGAGAAAATAAACATGAAAGATGATAAATTTCCTAAAGATTGGGATGAAAATCGAGTTAGAAAGGTATTGAATCATTATGAGGGACAATCGGAAGCAAAAGCGGTTGCTGAAGATGAAAATATTATAAAGTTATCAGGGCCAACAGTCATGGAAATACCAATCGATCTGGTTCCTGAAGTTCGAGGATTAATAGCAAGACATAAGGCAGCATAGCGACAGCTTAACATATCGTAAATATTTGGCAGTGCTTTCGGCACTCACCGGCTTGTTCTCGCGAGAACAGGACGGTGAGTGCCGGATAAATGTTTGACATGCCCCAGGCTCCCAGGAGAAACTAAAAAATAAATCAAGAAAGACAGGTGAAATTGCATGGTTAGTGATCGAATTCAGCCTTTGAACTCCATTGGTCCTCTTAATTCTGAAAAAGACAAAAAGGAAGAGAAAGAAAAAACAGATAACCCTGCCCGCAAGGATTACCTTAAAGGCCGGGAGCTGTACACAGCCGGAAAATACAGCGAGTCGGCCATTGTCTTTCATAATTCATTAAAGGCCTTTGAAGAGCAGGGCGATGAGCAGGGTGTGGCCAACAGTTCAGACCGGCTCGGGGATACCTGCATGGCCATGGAAGAATATGGAATGGCTATTGAAAATTATGAACGCTCATTGGTAATATGTAAAAAAGAAAAAGACTCTTTTTCTATCCTCTCATTAAATAAAAAGATGGCAGTGGTGTTTAGAAAAATGGGTCGCCTTGACGAGGCCATGGAGTTACTCCACGATATGTTTGAGCATTACCATTTGACCAATAATCCTGAAGGGACAGTGGGCGTTTTGACGATTATGGCGGAGGTGTATATAGCTAAAGGGAATATTGACCAGGCTGTCGATGCTTACCGGACGGTTTCCTCCATCCATAAGAATTTTAAGCATAAACGCCGTGCCGAAGAATTTTCCAGGCTGGCTGATAACCTGGAACAGGAATAGCGAGGGAGAATTTTAAGTGTTTACCGGTCTTGTGGAGGGGATTGGCCAGGTGTTGGAAAAGCGGGTGGCTCGGGGTGGAATGGTATTAAGCCTTGGGGCTGATTTTGCTTTGACCGATCCGGCTGAAGGCGAGTCAATTGCAGTTAATGGTATCTGTTTGACTGCCCGTGATATAAGCGGTTGCAGATTTCTAGCGGATGTTTCCCCGGAAACCATTTCCCGTACAGGTTTATCTGATCTTGCTGTTGGCAGCCGGGTAAACCTTGAAAGGGCTCTGCGACTCTCTGACCGGTTGGGCGGGCATATGGTAAGTGGTCATATTGATACGGTTGGTGTGGTTAAAGAGAGACGGCCTGTCGGTGATTTCACTTTATTTTCATTTTCACTTGAGCAAAAGCTGGTTCGGTATGTTATTGAGAAGGGTTCAATAGCAATTAACGGGGTAAGCTTGACGGTGAATAGTTGTGATAATAACAGTTTTTCTGTATCTGTTATCCCCCATACCTTGAGCATAACAACCCTTGGTCTTTTGCGGGCTGGTGAGCAGGTGAATATTGAGGTTGATATAATTGGCAAGTATGTGGAGAAACTTCTTGCCGGTACAACCGGTGGTGATGGTGATGGCAAGAAAAGCAGGATTAACTCCGCTTTTCTTGCCGAGCATGGTTTTTTTTAGTGATGCTTGTTTTGTAACTATTCAGAAAGGGCAACAAATTACCCTTAACTGTGCAC
>CAZEMY010000026.1:0-14569 GCA_964513405.1 uncultured Desulfobulbaceae bacterium | reverse complement strand
TTCTGGCGGATAAGTTTTTCCTGGACAGCAATTTTATTAAACAGGCCTGCCATGGATTTTTTAACATGCGGTTTTATAAGTGTCATGAGCTTATCAGATGTTGTTCGGCGAAAAAAATCAGTTGCTGCAGTATCACCGCCGTTTAAAATATCCGTGGCATCGGTAATGGACATATTGACGATTGAGTCAGTGAAAATGTCGCTTACCTCCGGCACAGCCTGTTCTGCAGCCCTGTTCATGCTTGCTGTAAAGTCATCCATGATTTTTCCCTGACCAACAGCACGGAGTATCTTGTCAGCCTTTTGCAACTGTTCTGGCATGAGAATTCTTACAGTCTCGTCATTTAAAAAACCATTCCTGCTTCCCAGTGTTTTTATGGCCTTGCCCACGCCAGCGGTTAAGGCTTCTTTCAGGCCACTGATAACTTTATCATTTGACAGTGTTGTCAATACGGCTGATTTTTTTGAATCGGTGCTGTCCTGGAGTACGCTGTCGCCATATTTAATCATATCCTGCCAGCCGATAGCTCTTAATTCACTTGTAGTTGTGAAAATTGCGAGAACAGGGATTATCATCAGGCATAGGTATAGTTGGTGTCTTTTTGTTATAGTTTTCATTCTTCAACATCCTCTTATAAGGTTTATGTCGTCAATATTGTTCCAGCTACAGGAATAAATATTTTCTCGGTTTGATTGATTATTTCAAAAAATGGCTCGGATATTTTTCGCCTGGTTTTCCTTTCCATGTGAACCAGAGCCAGTTTTTTTACTGATTGCTCAAGGAGAAGCTGCCGGCAACTTGAAATGGAGCTGTGATTTGGCAAGGTGTCCTCTTGGGTGAAGGCCTCGTGGATAACCATATCACAACCATGGATTAATTTCCTTACCTCATCAGTGGGGCGACCGTCGCCGCTGTAATAGAGGCGGTCGTTGCCGTCATCAATCAGTAATCCATAATTAGTCAGGGAATGGGTGGTTTGAGCTGCCGTAAACGATAATTCCCCTAAGTCAAGAGGCTCTGCGGGGGTTATAGTGCTGAAGAGGAGTTTATAGCCCAACTTGTCCATGCATCCCGGATAAGCCATTTCCATCAATTCTCCGGTTTTTTGCTGGATTTCCTGCTGGCCGATGATAGTCAGGGGCTTTTCTCTTTTCATTTCCCTTAACCTGAGGAGAAGCAGGGGCAGACCAAAGAAGTGGTCGCCATGAAAATGAGAAATCCAGATATAATCAAGCTCGTCCGGGTCATTACAGAAATGAAAGAAGTGATGGGGGACGGAAAAACCGCAGTCGAGAAGGATTTTTTTGGTTTTTTTATTATCCCCGGTGGTTACAAGAACAGAGGTGTTGCCATGCTCGCTGTCACAGGCTTCACCAACACCGATAAAAAGCAGTTTCATTATCAGGTTACAGATTACAGGTGACAGGATACAGGTAAAATCCTGTTATGGGTGATTGTCGCAGATGCGGTTTGTTTTTAGCGAACATCTTTGCTTTGTAAAATTTTATCTCCACCGGCAGCACTTTTTTCCACTGGAATATTATCATGTCCCATCGGTAAACTGTTATCCTCTTCCGGTAAAACTTCTTTTTTCCATAACTCAACCTTCGGTAAATATTCCTTAAAGGACTCTCCGTATATTTCCCAGATGGTTATAAACAGGGCTGATATGATGGGACCGATAATTATACCGAGAACACCAAACATGGCAATCCCGCCCAAAGTGCCAAAGAGAACAAACAGATCGTGCATTTTTGTGTCTCTGCCAACCAGGCGGGGGCGGAGAACATTGTCCAGGTTACCGGCAATACCTCCACAGAGTACCAACAAAATCATAACTCCAGAAAAGTCGCCGCTAAGGGCAAGGATTATCAGGGTTGGCAGCCAGATAATAGCGGTGCCAAGGGCAGGGATAATCGACATCACCGCCATTACTGTTCCCCAGAATACTGCTCCCTGGATACCGGCAAGCCAGAAGGCAAATCCGCATATTCCCCCTTGGAGAATACCGATTATTATGGTGGTTTTCATGGTTGCCCTGGCAACAGAAGTAAACCGGTTTAATAACCGCTCTTCATCATCATGGGTCATGGGCAGGTAATAAAGAATTCTGTTTAAGAGGACATCACCCATGGTCAAAAAATAAAACATGGTGTAGAGCATGATAATCAAATTGAAAATTGCGGTCACTGTTATCATGGTCATGGAAGAGAGATAACCGACCAGCATGTTGGATATCATCCCCACTGCCTGGCCGGCTTTTTCAAAAATCATGTCCCGGTAAGGCAGTATCTGCTCGTAATGGGGAATCATTTCTATGTATTCGTCCAAGGTGCCGGGTTCTTTGATAAACGATTCTATCCACGGGGTTATAGATTGGCTGACAGAAATGGCCTGGCTGACCACCACTCCGGTCAGAGCGGTGAGGGGAACAAGGATAAGGGTAATCAGGGCAATAATGGTCAACGCCGAGGCTATATGCTTTCTGCCCCGCAGTTTTCCGGTCAGCCATTGATGAAATGGGCGACCCATGGCAGCAAGTAACCCGGCCATGAAGATTGCCATCAAAAAAGGATATATCATCATCATGAACATGGCTGAAATAATAACAACCATGACAATGAGGGTGATGCGGTTTATCAGAGATTTTTTCATAATTTTGTCCCTGAACGGGAGATTGCTTTTAATAAAGTTGTGGTCAGGACGGTTAATTCCTCTGAGCTTATTATATAGGGCGGCATCAGGTAAACCAAGTTATTAAATGGTCTGATCCAGACCCCGTTGTCAACAAATATTTTTTGCATGGCTGCCATGTCCACCGGGTCTTTCATCTCCACAACTCCTATGCCCCCGAGAATTCTGACATCGGCAACCTGCTCCAGGCTGGCAGCTTCTGCCAGCTCCAGGCTCATTTGCTTCTCCATAGCCGCTATTTTAATCTGCCAGTCGGAGGAGGTAAGAAGATTTATGGATGCCGCCGCCACCGCACAGGCAAGCGGATTGGCCATAAAGGTTGGACCGTGCATAAAGAGCGATGGTTTGTTTTCTGAAATTGTCCTGGCAATCATTTCGGTGGTCATGGTCGCAGCCAGGGTCATGTAGCCACCTGTCAATGCCTTGCCGAGACAGAGTATATCAGGGCTTACCTCTGCATGTTCCATGGCAAACATCTTGCCGGTACGACCAAAACCGGTGGCAATTTCATCAAAGATAAGAAGAGTGTCAAATTGATCGCATAGCTTACGGAGTTCTTTAAGGTAGTGGGGATGGTAAAACCACATCCCGCCGGCTCCCTGAACAATCGGTTCAATGATTACCGCTGCCAGGTTCTGGTGGTGCATTTCCAGCAGTACTGCCATTTCGGCTATATCTTCAAATTCCCACTCCACGCTGAATCTGCAGTTGGGACGGGGTGCGAAAAATTGTTTTCTCAGGGTGTGGGCGAATATGGTATGCATACCGTTTATCGGGTCGGAGACCGACATAGCCTGGAAAGTGTCACCATGGTAGCCGCCATAAACTGTAAGGAGCCGGTGTTTTTCCGGTTTGCCCCGGGCGTGTTGATACTGAATGGCCATTTTTATGGCTGCTTCAACGCTGATCGAGCCTGAATCCGAGAGAAAAACCTTGTCAAGTGAGGGCGGGGTCATCTCTACGAGGAGGCGACAGAGGTCAATAGCCGGTTCATGGGTTAGTCCCCCGAACATGATATGGGCCATTTTTGTCAATTGCTCTGCTATTGCCGCATTTAAAACCGGGTGGTTATAACCGTGAATTGCTGACCACCAGGATGACGAGCCATCAATAAGTTCCCGGCCGTCGCTTAATCTGATTCGTACTCCGTTTGCCGATTCAACCGGGTATACGGGCAGAGGTTCTGTCATCGAGGTGTAGGGATGCCAGATATGTTCCCAGTCATAGGCAAGCAGGGCTTTTGTCTTTTCTTCTGTTTTTCTTTTTTCTGTCTCGGTATTTTTATTTTCCATGGGACTCACCTTTCAAATGAAAAACCAAGGGCTGATATTTCTTCAAGGTCTTTTTCAATACTGCTGCCAACTGTGGTCAGGTAGTTGCCGACCAAAGCACCGTTTGCCCCGGCTGAAAAACATTGATACTGGTCGTCTCCGAACTGTTGCCGACCACCTGCCATA
Organism: uncultured Desulfobulbaceae bacterium; assembly: GCA_964513405.1. Taxonomy (GTDB): domain Bacteria; phylum Desulfobacterota; class Desulfobulbia; order Desulfobulbales; family Desulfobulbaceae; genus DRLX01. Next base: position 10,418 of record CAZEMY010000026.1, on the reverse strand, counting down.
AGAATAATGGCTTCAGGATTGATAAGCCTGAACATAGCGACGCTGCGGAGTGTTTCCGCAAGTGAAATTTGTTTCTGGTTGGTAAGTGGAGTTCCTGGAATCGGAGTGAGGATATTTATGGGAATTGACTTTACCCCGAGTTCTCGTAACTCAAGAGCCAGTTCCATCCTTTCTGCCATGGATTCTCCCATTCCTATGATGCCTCCGCTACAGATAGACATACCCAGCTTTTTTGCTTTTTTAAGGGTTTTTACCTTGTCAAGCCAGTTATGGCTTGTGCAGACAGTTGGGAAAAAACTCCTGCATGACTCCAGATTGCAGTGATATCGGCTGACCCCCATGTTTTTAATTTTCTCAAGTCTGTCTGTATCAAGTAAACCCATTGAAGCACATAAGTCAAGGCTGGTTGTTTCCTGTATTTTCTTATAAACAGGTTCTATTTCTGCTATGGTTTTGTGCTCAAGGCGGCGACCGCTGGTTACGAGTGAGAGCCGGTGGACGCCAAAGATGTCGTTTTCCTTAGCCATGGCAAGAGCTTGTTCTTTGTCAATTACCCCGTAGGTTTCCACGCCGGTATGATATCTTGCTGACTGAGAACAAAATCGGCAGTCTTCCGTACAGTTGCCGCTGCGGGCGTTGATTATTGAACATAGATGGAAGTAATTTCCCAGAAATTGTTGCCGAATCTGGTCGGCAAGTTCACAAAGAGAGTTTAATTTGCTGGTCAGGATAAGGGAAAGCATGCTTTCCCTATCTAATAATTTTTTCTGACGAAACATATCGTTGATAATTGTCATTCTTTTTCTTTTTTCTTTCTTGGCTTTCACCGTGTACATGGTCCGAGGGGCAGCTTTGGCGGCCCTTTGATAATCATTTCAGCAATGGTCATCTTCACTCTCGGCAATATATGCCTTTTCTCTCCGAGTAACTTTGATTCCACGCAGACCATTCTTCTGAACAATCCGGTTCTGTCCATGGCAGGTATATTTTTTTCCTGTGGATACTTTTTGCCAACAATCTCCTGGCAGCGAAAACAGCCTGGGAATTGTATGGACTGCCCGTCCGGTCGGGTCATGGAGGCCGGTATCCCATGCATTCGGCAGACCAGCATCCGGTGGTGATAGAGGCTGCATAAACCATTTTTGTCAAGGAGAGGGCAGGGGAGTTGGGGGCGTTGTCGCCTTGCCAGCAGTTCTCTGGAGTCCCGGACATACTCTTTTGCCTTATTTGTAATTTCAAGCCGCAGCTCTTCTTTAATTTCCCTTAACCCCTGCCACATATAAGCCCATTCGCTGTAGGTATGGTGGAGAAAGTATGAGTCACAGCAGTTATCTGAACATCCCTGACAGGATAGCCCCACTTCAGCGGTTATCAGGCTGTAACCATTTTCCATGTCTCTGTAGATTTCTGCCAGTTCATTGGATAGATCTTCGTGGAGGCTGATTTCCTTTTTGTAAATATTCATTCATCTTCCTTGAATTTCTGCACCTGGTAGGTACTTACCTCAAGCCCTCCACCTGTCCAGGCGGATTCCGACAGACCTGCTTTTTGGCAGAGATGGTTCATGAAGATGACCGGGTCGGGAATCTGTGCCCAGACCTGGGGCAGAAAAGTGGCTCCGGCCCCGTTAGCGGCGTTAATTATCACCCCGTCAACCCCAGGTCGTAATTTTCCCACAAGTTCGTCGTCGTCCCCATGGGTAAGTGGTTGGGGTTCGCTCAACACAGAAATATCAATTTTCAAAATATCCAGTTCTTCCCGCTCAAGAGGCGGGAACCTGGAATCATGGAAAGCTGCATTTATACTGTTTTCCTTTACCCCATTTATGATTGTATTCTTGGCGACGAGGTTTCCTATGCAGCCTCGCAGTTGTCCACCCTTGGTCAGGGTCACAAAAACCGGCTGTTTCCGGTCAAGAGCAGGGTCTTGCAATTCGTCGGGCTGAGCAGGGGCAGTGGGGGGGACATTTAGATGTTTTTCAAGGGTTTGCCTGGCGATACCAAGCAGAGTTTGGGTTTGTTGGTTGTTTAGCATGATATCCGGATTACATCTTCTGGTTAAAGTGCATCGGGGAAGGTTATGGATGCTTAAAAAGGTGATGTCTTGTTATGCTGTAATTTTAAGCATGTATACGGTTTTCGGAAAACTCAATAACCTTGTAGTTTTTTCGAGAGGCCTTCCATAAATCGAGTTTAGACTGCATGTTAAACCAACTTTCAGGGGAAGTCTCGGTAGCTTTAGCTATTTTGATTGCCATTTCAGGACTTAGAGAGGCTTTGCAGTTTATTAACGTAGATAATGTTTTGCGGGTAACCCCCATGCGTTTAGCTGCCTCTGTAACCGCTAATCCTAATGGTTTAATAACATCTTCTCTTAATATTTTACCTGGATGAGTTGGATTTCTTTGAGTAAGCATTGTTTTATTTCTCCGGGATTGATTAACATTTTTCAATCCTTTGTGCTTAAATGACACAATCATGCTTCTTATTTTATTACATATTATTTTACAGGACAATAGCAAAGGGGAGCGTAATGTGTCAAGTGTCGACTTTTCGTTCCATAAATTTATACTGCTGTTCACTTTGACTTTTGTCCAAAATAATATTGCATAGAGTTGCAGCATCTGAAAAAAGGTGAAAATGTTTTTCGGCACCTCATGATACCTGATGCAATAATGGCAAATTCAAACTTTCTTGCTCTTTCCTCCCTGTATGGTTATAATCTCGGATTATGAGTGAACTGACCAACCCCCATGACAGTTTTTTTAAAGAGACCTTCGGCAGGAAAGAAATTGCCGTTGATTTTCTTGAAACATATCTGCCTGATGCTGTTAGGAAACGGATAAATTTTGAATCGTTAACTATCAGCAGGGATAGTTTTGTTGATGAGGAGCTACGCCAGCATTTTTCTGATCTTCTCTACACGGCTGAACAGAATAATGGCACCCTTTATCTATATCTCCTTTTTGAACATAAGAGTTCACCTGATGCCTGGATAAGTTTGCAACTACTTCGATATATGGTTCGTATCTGGGAGAGATTTCGCAAACAAAACCCGAAAGCAAAAAAACTCCTGGTTGTCTTACCACTTGTTTTGTATCACGGCCGTAATCGTTGGCATGTTTCCCGCAAGTTTCAATCCCTGTTTGATGACAGCGATGATCTTTTTGACGGCTATATTCCTGATTTTAATTATCAGTTCCATGATTTTTCCCATATATCAGGTGAAACGGTTCGCGGCAAAGCCATGGCAAAGGCTACCCTACTTCTTCTAAAACATATATTTGACCCTAAACTGACCGATAAATTACCTGGAATAATCAACCTGCTGGATGATATTCAGTCAAGGGAGACCACCCTTGAAATCCTTGAAGTTATGCTCCGGTATGTTGTAAACACAACTGATCACTATAATGACGAAGGTAATATAACCAAATTGCTGCACCATACATTCGTTGAGGAGGGTATTATGAAAACATTTATTGATAAGTACATTGAGCAGGGCATGCAACAGGGTATGCAACAGGGCATGCAACGGGGTATGCAGCGAGGCGGTATACAAAAGGGGCAAAAAATTATATCAGCCCAGCTTGCAAGTCGTTTTGGGAAGTTGCCGGTATGGGCATGTGAAAAAATAGAAAATGCTGACGGCAAGACCATTGAACAATGGTCTATTAAGCTGCTATCAGCAGAGAAGTTAGATGAGGTTTTTCATTGATGATGTTCAAGGGGATGCTATAAACTAAAAGGAAATAAGGAATTGGGGCTGAGCATGATCGTCAATATGATGCACCCGGTAAAAACAATTCCCTTTTGTTGTGAAAAGCCACAGTTTTTGCGAATTGCCTGTCTAAACGGATTGTCCCGCTTAGTTCATAGGTAAATAACCGGGAGCTGCCATGTTCCCGGCTCTGGATAATATCCATAAGTGAGGAGAACATTCTTACAGTAGAGGCGTATACCTTTACAGATACAACTTCGGAAGCAAAAGCAGGCACCTGCACCCGATCATTGTCCATGCCGGTGGCAAAGTGTTTTCCGTCTATTTTTAGATTGCAACTTAATTCCGCAAGGTCAAGGGGAAACGGGTTGGAATTCATAATCCTTAAGAAAAGGAGAAACTCAGCTTCAAGAGGTCTCATCTCCACAATCTGCATGTCGACAACGCTTACCTCCGGTCTTTCGACCGTTTTCCCCATGCCGGCACAACCGGTTGTTAAGAGAAGCAAAACCAGAGTGATCAGAGTTGGCAATATTCTGTTTGTTTTTTTCACTTTAACTCTCTGTTTTCGGTGTCTTAAGGTATCCCAGAACAGTTTCTCCCGCTTTAACTTTCTGGCGGAGTTGAACATTAATTTCAGTATCCTTTGGTAGATATAAATCGACCCTGGAACCGAAACGGATAAGACCATATCTTTCCCCGCTGGCGAGAGAATCACCTTTCTCTGCCCGGCAGACAATGCGTCTGGCAATTAATCCGGCAACCTGAACCACTCCGTAACGGATACCTGTTTCGGTGCGGATAATCATCGCACAGTATTCATTATGGAGAGCCGCCTTATCATGGTCAGCCGCATAAAATTTTCCAGCTTGCAAATGAACTTTTTCCACTGTCCCCTGATGCGGAACCCGGTTAACATGAACATTGAAAACATTCATGAAAATTGAGATTTTTAAAACTTTACCTTCAAGAAAACGGTTGTCATCAACCTCTTTAATAATGATAACCTTGCCATCTGCCGGACAAATTATTCCATTAGGCGACTCAGGGGTAACCCGCACCGGATCACGGAAAAACCAGGTTGTGAACCCCGTCAGGACGAGACTAATGGTGGCAAGTATGGGACAACCAAGAATTGCAAATATCAAGGTCAAAAAAGCACAAAAAAGAATAAATGGATAACCTTCTCTGGCGATGGGGGTATGTTGGTTTTTCATGTCTTCGTATCTTCCTCCTCGTTCCCCCGTTCTGCGTGGGAACGAGGAACGGCGGTGTGTCCCACCGTGATGTAGAGACAAGGCATGCCTTGTCTTTTCGGTTGTTTTAACGATGTGGTTTTATTCAGAAAAAGACAAGGCATGCCTTGTCTCTACACCACCACCATCGTCATCGTCGTCCATCACCACCACCATCGCCCATTGCGTTTAGTAGAAGGTACCACCGCAGAGCGGTGGTACCAAGGCAGTGTTATCCCCTCGTTCCCACGCTGGAGCGTGGGAACGAGAAGTCTTTGTCATCCAACCCAACCCGTCTGGTTGCACTCATTTCTTTGGAGCCCTCGGCATGGCAATAGTGCCGGTGCGGATAATCTCCTTGATGCCAATGGGGCGAAGAATGTCAATGACCGCCTTGGTTTTTGATTCCGAACCGGTGAGCTCCACTGCATATGAGGTCGGGCAGACATCAACCACTTTGCCGCGAAAGATATCAATAACCCGCAACACTTCTGCACGGGTATTAGCCTCCGCTTTTACCCTAATCAGTACCATCTCCCGCTCTACATATTCACCTTCGGAGATATCGGTCACCTTGATAACATCAATCAATTTGTGAAGCTGCTTGATAATTTGCTCTATAATAGCCTCATCACCACGGGTGACAAGGGTCAGGCAGGAGACCTTTTCGTCAAGAGTTTCCGCCACGCATAAGCTCTCAATGTTGAAGCCGCGACCGCTGAACAGTCCAGTTACCCTGGAAAGTGCCCCTGGTTTATTCTGAAGTAAAACTGATAATGTATGTTTCATTATATCCTCTGTCTTCTGATTTCTGATTTCTGTCTTTTGTCCTCTGATACTCAGACCAGCAGCATTTCTGTTGTTGCCTTGCCGGCCGGAACCATGGGGAAAACACCTTCCTCTCTGCTGATGGCAAAATCCATAATAACAGTGTTGTCGGTTGCCAGTGCCTCTTTTATGACCGGTTCAACCTCGTCTTTGGTCTTTGCCCGCAGCCCGACCGCACCGTATGCCTTGGCAAGTTCCACAAAATCAGGAGTAACTTCCATAACTGTTGATGAGTAGCGTTTATTGTAAAACAGTTCCTGCCACTGGCGAACCATGCCAAGGTAGTTGTTGTTAAGTATGGCAATTTTGACCGGTGCTCCATACTGTTTTGCGGTGGCGAGTTCCTGAATATTCATCTGGATGGAACCGTCCCCGGCCACATCTATGACAGTTTTGTCGGGGAAAGCAAGTTTGGCACCAATTGCTGCCGGCAGGCCATACCCCATTGTTCCCAGGCCGCCGGATGTCAATAATTGTCTGGGATTGTTAAACTTGTAGAACTGGGCAGCCCACATCTGGTTTTGACCGACCTCGGTGGTTATAATAGCCTCTCCATTTGTCAACTTGTCTAACATCTCAATTACGAACTGAGGCTTGATTATATCTCCTTCGTCATGATAGGTCATGGGATGTTTTTTATGCCACTCCCCGACTTGTTCCAGCCATGGTTGCCGAGTATCGGCCATGGTTTTTCTGTCAAAGTCTTTATTGGCATCAAACCAGTTGTTTATTGCCTGTAGAGCATGTTTACAATCGGCGACAATGGGAATGTCAACCTCAACATTCTTGCTTATAGAAGTAGGGTCAATATCGATGTGAATAATCTTGGCATGGGGGGCAAAGGCATCGAGGCGACCGGTTACCCTGTCGTCAAAGCGGGTCCCTACTGCTATCAGCAGGTCGGACTTGGCAACGGCCATGTTGGCGGCATAGCTGCCGTGCATACCCAGCATACCAAGAGAAAGAGGGTCGCTTCCCGGGAACCCGCCAAGTCCCATCAGGGTCATGGTAACAGGGGCGGTTAGCTTTTCCGCAAGCTCGATCAACTCTTTGTTGGCATTGGAGAGAATGACTCCACCGCCGATATAGAGTACCGGCTGTTTCGCTGTCAAGCAGGCCTTGCATGCTTTTTCCACCTGGCCTGGATGGGGCTTTATATTTGGCTGGTAGGTTTGCATCTTGATCGGTTTTTTCTCAGGAAAAGGGACTTGTGAGGCGACCAGATCCTTGGGAAGATCAACAAGAACAGGGCCGGGACGACCGGATACGGCAAGATAAAAGGCTTCGCGAAGGGTTGAGACCAGTTCGTCAGGCTCTTTAACGAGATAGTTATGTTTTGTGCAAGGGCGGGTGATGCCAACGATATCAACCTCCTGGAAGGCATCATTACCGATTAACGCCCTTGGTACCTGTCCGGTCAGAACAACGAGAGGAATCGAGTCCAGGTAGGCAGTGGCAATGCCGGTGACACCATTTGTTGCCCCGGGGCCGGAGGTCAACAGGGCAACCCCGACTTTGCCGGTGGCTCTGGCGTATCCGTCTGCTGCATGGACAGCTCCCTGCTCATGTCGAACAAGGACATGCTTTATTTCGGAATCAAAAAGTTCATCGTACAGGTCAATAACAGCACCACCTGGATAACCAAAAATGGTGTCAATTCCCTCTTCCTGCAAGCATTTAATAATTGCCTTTGTTCCTGTTATCTTACTCATGTTGTTGTCCTTTTTTGTTGCTGACCCGGATATCCACAATGGTTACGAGGGTCAAGTGAACGGGAGTGGGTGGGGCAAAACAATTTATATTATTTTTTCTCGTTCCCACGCTTGTATGGTGGGAACGCAAATACAAGCACGGGAACGAGAATAATTACTTATGATATACAGGCTTGGACTCCGTGACACTTCTAAAGTATTTACGCTATAATAAACAAAGAAATATCCTGTCAAGATATAAACAGGTGAACTTTATTGATAACGGTGATTCATAAAATTGAAAATTATTGCAGGCAAAAAGTGTTTTTGGATATTGTAAGTGATTACGGGTGTATATGGAGGGTGTGTTCGGGGCTGTCCATGGTGGCCAGCATACCCATGGGAAGAGTCAGATTTTTAGAAAGATGACCGATGGGGAAATCAGCCCAGACCGGGTAAGAGTAGGGTCGGGTAAGTTCAACAACTCTTTGCTTGAGTTTCTCGTAGCTGATTCCTGCCCCGTTATTACCGTTGTCAAAGGAACCAAGAATCAGACCGGAGAGTTTTTTAAGTTTTCCTCCACTATAGAGATGGGTAAACAATCTGTCTAACTTGTAGAGCGGATCTCCGGTATCCTCGACTATCAGTATTGAATTTTCCCAGACAGGTTCCCAGGGGGTTCCTATCAGGTGGACAAGGGTGGTCAGGTTGCCTGGCAGCAACTTACCGTGACCAATGCCTGAGCGAAGGATTGTTTCCTTTTCTGTCTTTTGATTTGTTTGGTATGTCTGCCAGTTTCCGGTTATATTGTCATATAGACTTTGGATTGATGCGTCATCTGATAATCCCAGGGAGGTAACCATCGGCCCGTGCAGGGATATAAGGTTGGCTCTGGTTAATGTTGCCATGAGGAGGCCGCTTATATCACTGAAGCCGATGAGCATTTTTGGGGTTTCTGTCATGAGCAGAAAGTCAATCATCCCCAGTATCCGCAGGCAGCCAAATCCACCCCGGACGGCCATAAGACCGCAAACTTCCCTGTCATTCCATAAGCTGTGGAGTTGTGCCGCCCGCTCGTTGTCGGGGGCGGAAAGGTATATATCCGGGTTAGTTTGGGGGATAATGTCGTTTGTCAGTTTAAGACGAAACCCCATTGCCCGCAGAATATCCATACCTCTTTGCAGTTTTTTTATATTTCGAACTGGCCCGGCCGGAGAAAACAGACCAATGGTGTCTCCGGGTTGCAGGGGCTGGGGGAGGCAGGGGGTATGTATCTCAGCGGCAGCAGTTTCTGGCATGAATAAGCTCCAGTCCTTTAAGAGTAAGATAGGGATCAACCTTATCAATTGTGGATGTGAATGGGGTTATAAGTTCTGCCATCCCCCCGGTGGCTATGGTAGCAACCCGTTTTTGTCCGGGCGATATTTCTTTGCTGAGAACGCTCACCATCCTGTCAACTAACCCGCCAAACCCGTAGAGCATCCCGGAATGGATGGCTGAGGCCGTTGTCCTGCCTATTTTTTCCTTTGGAGAAGTGTCTATTTCAATTCTGGGCAGTTTGGCGGTTCGTCCTGCCAGGGCATCAAGAGATATTCCTATGCCGGGATGGATAGTGCCGCCCATATAATCCCGTTCTTTACTGACGCAGTCAAAGGTAATGGCTGTACCAAAATCAATCACAATAAGATCGTCTTTTATCTGCGTATAGGCAGCAACCGCATTGACAATCCGGTCAGCACCTATCTCGGCGGGGTTCTCGATTTTTATGTTGATCGGGGTCCTGGTCAAGTGGCTGACCGAAATTGGCGGATAGTCCAGGTCGTGGTACCTTTTTGCGTACTCAAGCCAACTATTTTCCAAAGTGGGAACAACAGAAGATATAATAAAGCCGGTAACATCCTTATGGTTAAGTCCGGCCATAGTAAACAGAAGGTTGTAGCGGATTGCCAGTTCATCGGCGGTGCGATCCCGCTCTGACTTGACCCGCCATTCTCTGAGGAGTGCACCATTTTTAAAAAGACCGCTGACGGTATGGGAGTTGCCTACATCTACAGTAAAAAGCATTTTTTGAAAGTTAAGTTATAGTCTCAAGTTATTTAATGTACATTCCTAAGCCTGTTTGGAAACATTGACAACCATAACAGGAAAACTTAATAGAGGTAAATTTAAAAAATCAAAAAGGGGGCAGTAGTGAATAAATATATCCAGGTTATGACCACCGTTGAAAGCAAAAAACAGGCAGATGAGATGGCAAAACATGTGCTGAGTCTTCGCCTCGCCGCTTGTGTTCAGGTTCTTTCATGTGATTCATCATATCACTGGCAGGGAAAAATTGAACAGAGCCGGGAATTTCTGTGTCTCATGAAAACCAGGGATGATATGTTTCCTGATTTGCAGATAGCCATTGAGCATGTACACCCATATAAAGTGCCGGAAATTATTGCCACCGAAATAATCATGGGTAATGGTGTCTATTTAAATTGGCTGGAAAGCGAATTGGGTGGGTGATCCCCTTCATTTGTCGGGGTTTTGTGCTGATTACATTAACAGCTACAAGCTCAAAGCTCAAAGCTCAAAGCTCATAGCTGTTAACCACCAGATTTATGCTACACCTTGAATTTACTTGTCATAGTTGTCAAATCCTTTGCCAGTTTGCTTAATTTCTCAGCATTTGTATTCACCTGTTTGCTGTTGTTTGTTGTTTGGTCGGAAGCCTGCCCTACTTCAGATATATCGGCAGAGACTTTTCCGGTAACCGAGGAAGCCAGGGCTACATTTTCATTAACCTCCTGAATACCCTGGGAAGCCTGAGCCACATTGGCTGATATTTCCTGGGTTGCACAGTCTTGCTCTTTAACCGTTACAGATACAAGTGAGACCATGTCATTTACCTGATTTATGACTTTTGATATTTCCGTTATCTCTGCAACTGAACTTTTGCTGG
>CAZEMY010000025.1:12448-14996 GCA_964513405.1 uncultured Desulfobulbaceae bacterium | reverse complement strand
CAAGGAATTTCGAATGATGAAGTAAAAAACTTCTATATTCGAAATTCGAAATTCGATGTTTGTTTATATTTTTTCTGCCCGCAAGGCATTATGTTCAAGTTATTTAATGTACATCCCTTAGTGCCGGAGACCATCACCCAACATGATCCTGCACTAACTTTTTGCCCGATTCTCCTTTCTCGCTATGGTTATTTAACTCCCCGTCCTAAGCCATATGCGGCCAACCACTCAGGACATTTGCGATAAACCGATTAGGGTCAAAATAATGAGTAAAGATATACCATTAAATGAGCGCATAATATTCGCACTTGATGTGTCTTCACACGAAGAAGCCATGGTTTTAGTAAAAAAGCTTGATACTGACATTAAGTTTTTTAAAGTGGGCTTGCAGTTGTTTCTTGCCGGTTGGTTCAAGACAATAGATGAGATAATAGCCCGTGGCAACAAAGTGATGGTTGACTTGAAGTTTTTTGATATCCCGGAAACAGTAAAACTCGCTGTAGCCCAATTAAAAAACAAAAAGGTCACATTTGCTACTGTTCATGGCAATGACCCCATTTTAAAGGCGGCTGTCTCTGAAAAAGAAGAAAAAAATGGCCTGAAAATTCTTGCTGTTACAGTTTTGACAAGTTTTGGTGAGAACGACATGCGAGAGATGGGTATGACTGGAACCATCGAGGATCTGGTTCTTCTCCGTTCCCGCAAAGCCCTTGAAATAGGTTGTGACGGAGTGGTTTCTTCTGCCCTGGAAGCCTCTCCCCTGCGCGATGAACTCGGCAATAATTTTCTTATAGTAACACCCGGAATAAGACCTGGTGCGAATATTGACACGGGCGAGGATGACCAGCAGCGTATAGCCACAGCAAAAGAAGCAATTATGAACGGTGCCGACCATGTTGTCATAGGCCGGCCACTAAGAAATAGTGCCGACCCGGTAGCTCTTGTAAAAAAACTGCAGGCAGAGATTGAAGAGGGCCTTGCCGAGACGCAATAGAAAGTTAGTTTTTCATGCTTTCCCGTGCTGGTAGTTTCACTCCCCTGGCACCGCCTATCCGTGTTGTTATAAAATAGACATCAGACCCGTAATATTCACCCATGCTTCAGAACAACTCCTCCATGGGGATGACTCCCCCCCAGAACATAGAGGCCGAACAGTCTCTACTTGGCACAATTCTCCTTCAGGACAAGTCAATCATCAACATTGTTGAAGTCCTCTCCCCTGAAGATTTTTACAGGGATGCCAACAGGACTATTTACCAGGTCATGTTAGATCTTTTTGAAAAAAGGGAACCGCACGATCTACTCACGGTCAAAAACCTTTTACAGGAAAGAAATAAATTAAATGAAATAGGTGGGGCAGCCTATCTCGCTTCCCTGACAGATATTATCCCCTTTGCCGAAACCCTTGTTCATCACGCAGAAATCATCCGCAAGAAATCCATCCTCCGCCAGCTTATCAGGACAACCTCTGAAGTCGCTGCCCGCTGCTATGAATCTCAGGATGATATCGATGCTCTTGTCGATGAAGCGGAAAGAACCATTTTTAACATTGCCCAATCCAAGAATAAACAAGGTTTTCAGCCAATGTCCACCATTGTTCCCAAGGCTTTTGACCGAATTACCCGTCTTTTTGACCGCAAGGAGCATATAACCGGAGTTGCGACCGGCTATGAACAGTTTGACCTCATGACCGCCGGATTCCAACCCTCCGACCTGATAATTCTTGCTGGTCGCCCCTCCATGGGAAAAACCGCCCTGGCTATGAATATGGTCCAGCATGCTGCCCTTGTGGAAAAAATCCCGGTGGCAGTCTTCAGTCTTGAAATGTCCATGGAACAACTTGCCCTGAGAATGCTATGCTCCATAGGTCAGATTGATTCCCAGCGAATCAGAACAGGCAGGTTAATTGAAACAGATTGGCCAAAACTTACCAGGGCTACTGGTATGTTGACTGAATCACCGATTCACATTGACGACTCTGCCGGCATTACTGTCTTGGAAATGCGGGCAAAAGCGAGAAGATTGAAATCCGAGCATAATATCGGCATGGTTGTTGTCGATTATTTACAGCTCATGCAGGGGAGAGCCAGATCAGAAAACAGAGTTCAGGAAATTTCCGAAATTTCCCGTTCTCTAAAAGCCATGGCCAAAGAGCTTGATGTACCGGTGGTTGCCCTTTCTCAGCTGAATCGCTCTCTGGAATCAAGACCTGATAAGAGACCCATGCTCTCTGACCTCCGGGAATCAGGAGCCATAGAGCAGGATGCAGATGTTATTGTTTTTATTTATAGGGATGAAGTGTATAACAAATCTGAAGATAATCCCAACCGGGGAATTGCCGAGATTATCGTCGGTAAACAACGAAACGGTCCAACCGGCACAGTCAGGTTAACTTTTCTGGCTGAATATACCAAGTTTGAGAACTATACTCCCATTCAAATACCCATGGATACAGGTGACAGGTGACAGGTGACAGGGGACAAGGGACAAGTTACAAAAAATGTGCCGCATTCTATCGCGTGGGACAACATAATTCGTATCCGAACGG
>CAZEMY010000025.1:0-12348 GCA_964513405.1 uncultured Desulfobulbaceae bacterium | reverse complement strand
ACAAAAAATGTGCCGCATTCTATCGCGTGGGACAACATAATTCGTATCCGAACGGAAAATTAAATAAAATGGGCGTCGCGTATATCTTTCCTATACTTATCATAACCAAAAGACAATGATAAAATGAGCATGGACAAAAAATACGACTTTAAAACAATTGAACATAAATGGCAGGGAATCTGGGCAGATCAAAAAAGCTACAAAGTCCAGGAGAACAGGGATAAAGAAAAATACTTCGTTCTGGAAATGTTCCCCTACCCTTCCGGTCGTATTCACATGGGTCATGTCCGTAATTATTCCATAGGCGATGTGGTTGCCCGCTACAAACGCATGCAGGGATATAATGTCATGCATCCCATGGGCTGGGATGCCTTTGGCTTGCCAGCTGAGAATGCAGCTCTAAAAAGAAATACCCACCCTGCCGCATGGACACACGACAATATCGACTATATGCGCAAACAGATCAAAGCCATGGGTTTAAGCTATGACTGGGACAGGGAATTTGCCACCTGCACTCATGAGTATTACCGTTGGGAGCAGCAGATTTTCCTGGAAATGTTTGAAAAGGGTCAGGCTTACCGCAAGGAGACTACCGTTAACTGGTGTCAGGATTGTAAAACTGTGCTGGCAAGAGAACAGGTCATAGATGGAACCTGCTGGCGATGTGAGCAATCGGTTATGCCCCGCACCATGCACGGCTGGTTTTTCAAAATCACCGACTACGCGGAAGAACTTCTTGATGATCTTGATAAATTGCAGGGGTGGCCGGAAAAAGTGATCACCATGCAACGAAACTGGATAGGTAAAAGTACAGGACTGGCCTGTGACTTTCAGGTTGAAGACAGTAAAGAAAAAATCAAAATTTTCACCACCAGAGCCGATACCATATTTGGGGTCACATTCATGTCCCTTGCCGCCGAACATCCTCTAATTAACACCCTTATTTCCGGACAGAAACAGGAAGAAGAGGTACGGGAATTTGTCAGGCAGACCATAATCGACAAGCAGAGAAAAGACAACAAACAGGGATTAGACAAAAAAGGAGTTTTTACCGGCAGGTATTGTCTTAATCCTTTCAATGGTGAAAGGATACCTGTCTTCGTAGCTAATTTTGTCCTTATAGAGTATGGAACCGGAGCAGTTATGGCGGTTCCTGCCCATGACCAGCGGGATTTTGAGTTTGCATTTAAGTATAACATCCCTGTTCGTACAGTAATTAAAGAAGGTGACGGGCTGTCACAGGACGACGACATGGTCTCTGCCTATGATGGAGATGGGGTTCTCGTTAATTCCGGGGAGTTTACCGGCATGGAATCCAACGATGCCAAAACCGCAATTATAGCTTATGCTGAAAAACATAAGTTCGGGGAGGCACATATAACCTACCGGCTCCGGGACTGGGGAATTTCCAGACAACGCTACTGGGGAACTCCCATTCCGGTTATATACTGTGATAAATGTGGCATGATCCCGGTTCCGACTGAGCAGTTGCCTGTACGGCTGCCCGGAACCAGCGAAAAAGAAGATGGTACATGCGTCCCTCTCCATCAACAGAATGATTTTATCACCTGTCAATGTCCAAAATGTGATGGGGAAGCAAAACGAGAAACTGACACCATGGACACCTTCGTGGAATCATCATGGTATTTTGCCAGATACACGAGTCCCGAAGAAAAGAATGCCCCGTTAGACAGGAAAAAAGCGTTATACTGGCTGCCGGTTGATCAATATATTGGTGGAGTTGAACACGCCATCCTTCATCTTCTCTACTCAAGATTTTTCACCCGGGTTCTCCGTGATCTTGGCTATCTTGATATCAGTGAACCATTTACCAACCTGCTGACCCAGGGGATGGTAACCAAAGATGGCGCCAAGATGTCAAAATCAAAAGGTAATGTGGTTGATCCCAGTGATTTGATCAAGAGGTATGGAGCAGATACCACCAGGCTGTTTTCCCTGTTTGCCGCCCCTCCCGAGCGGGATCTGGAATGGAATGCCCAGGGCGTTGAAGGTGCTTCCCGCTTTCTTAACAGGGTATACCGGCTTATATGTGAAAATAGTGAGTGCTTTAACTGTGAGCAGCAGGCAGAAGTTACTCTTTCCTCTCCCGACAAAGCAAGAGGGCAAAAAACAGATCAGGAGATTAAGGATAACCGCGACCTTGATCGCAAGATCCATCAGACCATAAAAAAAGTCACCGAATCAATCGAGAACAATTTCCACTTTAACACGGCAATATCAGCAGTTATGGAACTGGTAAACCTGACGGGGACTCTACGGGACAAAGAAAAAAACATTGAGCCGACTCTGATTAAAACCGCTATTGAATCAATCCTGCTGCTTCTCTATCCCATGGTACCCCATTTCTGTGCTGAGATGTGGGAGATTTCAGGTCATAAGACAGAAATTGAAAAAATGGACTGGCCAAAATTTTCTTCCGATATTGCCAAAGAAGAGGAGCTTACCATTGTTGTCCAGATAAATGGCAAAGTGCGTTCCCGCCTCTGTGTGCCAGCCGGGATTAGCAGTGCACAGGTTGAAGAGATGGCATTATCAGATACACGAATAGGACAGTTCATCAAAGATAAAACTATTAAAAAAGTTATTGTTGTGAAAGGAAAGCTTGTTAATATAGTGGTGTAGTCATGGTTGCTGAAAATATAAACTATCCTCTGGAGTATAGCGTGAAAAAACATATAACCAGGTTATTGCTGATCACGGCATTGTTGATGATCCCCACAGGATGTGGGTATCACTTTCCGGCCGTTGCCACATACGACGGGCCAGGAAAAACACTATATATGAGCCAGTGGAAAAACAGAACCAGCAAACTTGGTATTGACACTACACTATACAGGTCGTTGTCTGGTTGGTTTCAACAATCAGAAGCAATTACCATAACAAGGGATAAAGAGCAGGCAGACCTGATTCTCGCTGGAGAAATTGTTTACATAGAGCTGCCGAGTGTTGCCTGGGGTGATGACACCATAACGACCGATATAAACATCAGATTAACGGTTCGCTATGTACTTAAAGATTTAAAAACCGGGGAATTGCTAATAGAGGTGCCATCGGAACTCTGGACAGAAGACTATCCTGCCCAAATGGGTACTATGGGTGAAAATAAAGCCTTGAAGACCATTATCAATGACCTGTCTGAGCGAATTTACTTAAACACTCTAACCAGCCTGCAACAGAGTACAAAATAAAAAAGCATTTCAGAAAAAACTCTGAAACGCTTCTTTTTTGTTTTGTAATCAATGGGGTGAACGATGGGACTTGAACCCACGACCTCCGAGGCCACAACCCGGTGCTACCACCAGCTGAGCTACGCTCACCATATAAAAACGAAGAAGGTATTATATCATTTATCCTAAATTATAGCAAGTATAAATTTAGCCGTAATCCAGATATCTGTATCAGGTGACCGTCGGATTACGCTTATACCTTGCCATTATATATTTTTTGTTTTGATTGTAGCCTTTTCTGTTTATCAGATTTTTTCGTTGTACCCGCTAATCCGATCTTATACCTTCAGTTCTGACGCATGACAGCCCCACCGCAGAGCGGTGGGGCTAGAGGGGGACTGTCTATCACCTGCCCCCCCCTGTCACCTTATTAATCAAGTTCTTTACGGCAATATTTACATACCGTTGCCCGCTCTTTGATTAATTCAGCACAAAAAGGACATTCTTTCTGAAAATTTTTCTTTAATAAAGCAATTAGAGTCATATTGATTTCCTGTTCAAGCCCTGTGTCCCTGAAGGTATGGTTTCGTATCGGCTCAATACAGTCAAGATCATTAAAACTTTTCAATAAAACAGCAGCCCGTTTCCGTTCGTTAATGTTGGCGGCTTCATCTAACAAAAGATCAAGAACCGGCTTAATACTCTCTTGCTCTACACAGGTATCAAGAGCAGCAACAGCTTCTTTTTCTGCTCTATAACGAACATTTTTATTTTTTATCTCGTCAATATCAACAATAGAGCCGGTAAAAGCACCCGCCCCTGCCACCATCATATTATAGGTTTCCTTGCTTCCGGGAATCTCCATATGGCGATAAGAACCAACATGACCATACTGGTTCTCAATGTATTCCCAACCCTTGACAAAAAGAGAGCATTCATCGTTGAGACAAATAGCAAGATACTCAGACCCCCAACCAAGACCATCGCCAACATGGACAGACGGTGCATGACAGAGTGTCAACCCGGTCTTGCAATAGGGGCAGGAACGATCTTCTTCAAGATATTCTAAAACAGTTGACAACATAGTTAATTCTGCTCCAGGTCAGGAAATTTAACCTGACAAAATTTTTCTGATACAGGCAAAAAATGCCCTTAAATAATACGATATTTACCTTTTCTCTCGTTCCCACGCAGAGCGTGGGAACGAGAGACGATCAAACCATTCTGTCTTCTGGTTTCTGTCTTCTATTATGGCTGATTCAACTGCTCCGGCACAGGACACTGGGTTGTGCCGAACGGCACAATCGGAATAGTTCTTCAGCCAAAACCTCCACCAAATACTCCCTGATACACGATTGCTCCTGCCCATAAGGCAATGATAATCGTGAAAAACAACCTTGTTTTCCTTTTCTTATCCATTTTTTTCCCAATTATAAGCAAGATTAGTTAAATTAAATACCCCCCCAACGCTCTGCGGTGGGACGAGATGATGGTGCCAAATTAGTATAAGCGGTGACAACAGGACAGGCTCATAGAGATTAGCTTTTCTTGTCTGACATTATTTATCTCCTCATGTGTTGCCCAGCACCTGATCAACCGCCTTGGCCTGTTCCATCCGGGACTCAAGAAAATCACGGTTCAGGTGTTCTTCATTACCCTCAATCAGCTCACAAAGATAATTAATATCAGAGTTGTCGGCCATGGCAACAACTCTCTCCAAGTTTACCATAAAGTCTTTAACAATTTTTCGGCTTTCCCCGTAAGTTGCCATTATCTCTGCGTATGTTCTCGGGTTTTGCGAGTGAACCCTGGCCATGGCAAGAATATGATAACGAGATGTCAAGGTGCAGTGACTGGCAATATCGTCTTCTGTAATCTTATTCTCGACAAGGGTCATAGCCATGGCAACCGAGATCACAGTGGGAAGTTTTTGCCCGACTCCCATGAGAAGATCATGTTTGTCTGGAGTATCGTGAAAGATATGAGTCCCATGCTTATACAAAAACGATTCAAATTCACTGCAAAATCTTCCGCTTCTCGGGGTTCGGACAATAATGGCGTTTTTATCCTTCATGGTTGCAGCCTGCGGCCCCCAAAGATTATGGACAAGCATCACCTCAACTTCTTCGGAAGTAACTTCAAGAGCAGCCGCAACAGTAGACTCGGATTCACCGGCAAGCAAAATCAAAGCCTTGCCCCTGCCAAGCAAAGGTGCATATTGGCGGATGGTGGCAACTGTAGCCGAGATAGGAACACAGATTACCAGTACCTCCACCTGAGAAATCATATCTTCCGGACGCAGGCTCGTTGAGCGACCGGATAACAAAACCCTGTACCCCTCATTTTCCAAACGGTCAGCAAACCACTCGCTCATGGCTCCCGTCCCTATAAAGCCAAAGGACTTAATATACTTGGTCCGCATGTCAACCCGGGGATAGCTGCCAAGAAGCCGTAGCCCACCGGGATGCTTGATAACCCTTTTTTCTATGGCCTTGACAGCTTCACCAACAATCTGATCCCTTATATGCCCCTCCACTTCAATATATATCTGAAGTTTCTGGGTTCTTGTGTCATTTTCAGCACGCATATCAAGGATATTAACCCCTCTACGGGTAAATTCACCAAGTATATCAACAAGCATTCCCACCCGATCATCAAGGGGAATGGTAAAGAGGGCGGTGGCATCATAACCTGTGGGGCCACGGAGTTCCGAGCCAAACACCCCGTAGCGGGTACGGTTATGGGGGGTAACATCCCTTTCAATAACTGTTAAACCCAGAGTAAGCAGCAATTCCTCACTATCCACAACCCCGTAACCGGCATAATCACCTTTGTCCCGGATTTCAGCGACTGCCGACTCTACCGCCTGGACGCTCATCATGGTTACCGGGGGAAGGGAATTTTCTATGTACTCTTCGCATTGTCTGAAAACTTCCTGGCTGCCAATGAGAACTTTCACATCTTCTTTTGCAGTGCCCGACTTTAAGACTCCAAGCGACACATCAACCGGCAGAACAACATTATCAATCCAAAATCCAGATTTTATCTTCCTGAAAAGATTAAAACAGGTCTTGTTTTCTCCCTCACGGGTATTGTAGACAGGGGCAACGAACAGATCCGCATGACCAGCGGAAAACCCTTCCAGCAACGCATTAATAGTCGGATACAGATCCACCCGAGCATCAGGGGCATAGTTACAGGCTGCCTGTGAAGCATGGGACTGGGCAGGTTTTAATGTTGCTACTCTCAACATAAGTTTAAATCAATCCTTTTTAAATTCTTTTATATTTACTCTGGATATTCAAAATAAGCCACGGGTGACCGTCGGATTACGCTCATACCTTGCCATTATTTATTTCTTGGTTTGATTGTAATCTTTTCCGTTTATCAATTTTTTCGTTGTACCGCTAATCCGACCTACGCATCTGCATTCCTACGCAGAACGAGGGCACGAGGATATTATCCAGTATTTACTAAGTTTGGGGCCATACCAGCTTGGCATGTACCCAACCGGTCAAGCGGGGATGAGAAACTTTTATCCAGCTTCCCTTCTGTTCCAGTTTTTTAAGGATAACCTCCCGGGTAACACTGCCAACCCGATCAAAGTTTGTACCGGGACCACTGCGAACATTACCTTCCTTTACCGTCACAATCACGAAAGGGGTTTTGCTCACCAGCGTGCCAAATATCCAGCCCTTGTCACCTTCAAAGTCACTTACATTTAACCACTTATCCTCTTTCGCTATAACCTTGAGCGGATAACCAAGAGGTAGTTTAAACAATACATTATTACTGGTTGAAGGTCCGGAACGAACATTCACCCCATCCTTATTCACACTTACAAACTCAGCCGATACAGCAACCGCTGCTGAGAAGACAAGAAGCGTAACCGTCAATATTGATATTTTACAAATATAAGCCACACCATGTTGTTTTATCTTCATTTTATTTCTCCTTATCCACCACTCACAGTTTATTAAAAATCGTAACTGCTCACAGACACCGCATCTTTTCACGGTCTCATCTGCCCGTATAGCTAACTATAACGAACAGATGAGCCTGTAAAAATATGCAGCACCTGTGAGCAGTTACAGTACACAGTTAAGGGTAATTTGTTGCCCCTACTGAATAGTTACTAAAAATCAATGTTTAATCCACCACTCACAGTTTATTAAAAATTAATGTTTAATAAGCTGGTGAGTGCCTGACAAATACAGTAAATACTCCTGATTCCCCTTTGCCCCTCTAACCGGCGAGCGGACAACACCCCGACATTTCAAGCCAAGATTATGAGAAAACTTTTCAATCCTGTCCACAGCCTCCTGCTGCAAATATTCCTCATGCACCACCCCGCCCCTGGCGACCTTCTCTCTGGGCAATTCAAACTGCGGTTTGACCAGGGCAATTATAGTAACTTCATTTGCAAACAGCTTTGAAACCGGTTCAAGCAACAGTTCAAGAGAGATAAAAGACGCATCAATAACACAAAGGTCAATTGGTTCCGGAATTTCCCTGCTGGTCAAATACCTAGCGTTACATCTCTCAAGAACCACAACCCGCGGGTCATTACGAAGTGTCCAGTCAAGCAGTCCATAACCGACATCAACCGCATACACCCTGGCTGCCCCCTGCTGAAGAAGGCAATCTGTAAAACCTCCGGTCGAACAGCCTATATCGGCACAGACCAAATCCGCAGGCTCAACTCCAAATCCGGCAAGCCCGGCGGCAAGTTTTTTCCCGCCTCTACTGACAAAAGGTTCCCGGTCACGAACAATCAGCTCACTATCAACTCTATATTGATTGCCGGCTTTACAGTTATTATTTCCGTTTACTGTAACTCTCCCGGCACCGACAAGAGCGGCAGCCATGGAGATGGTTTCGGCAAACCCCTTTTCAACAAGGATAACATCCAATCGTTTTTTTTCTGCTTTACCCATCTCAATAAAAATACGCCCTACAGACAAATCTGACAATCATTACCATAAGGAGGAAATAATACCACAATAGCCCACCCCCTTTTTAAAATTAACTACTACAGGTCGGACTGCCTGTCCCGTGCTTTTTTAGCTTCAGGGGTTCCAGGATGCTCTTTAATTAGTTTACGATAAATTATTTTGGCAGTTTCATTATCGGTGAGCTTTTCAAATGACATGCCCTGCTTTAAAAGAGCGGCAGGAGTATGAGAGTCCTTAGGATGGTTGGAAATGACTTTTTGATAATCAAGGATTGCCAGATCATACTCCCCTTGCCCGTAAAGTGATTCGCCCATATAAAAAAGGATCCTAGCCGCACCTTTCCCTCTGGGGTTGTCTACAAGGATACTCTCAAATTTAAGGTACGCTTCCTTGTACTTTTTATTGTTAAATTTATCCATTGCCTGGTCAAAAGGCGTAGCCGAAGCAGGCGAAGCAGGGACATTTTGCACCGGCTTACTTTGAGCAGGAATTGGTGGTGCCGGTTTTACTGCTTTTGCCGTGGTGCTGGCAACAAGCACACGACCTGTGCTAACCCTGCTTTTTTTCCCGGCGGGGAGAAGTTTCACAAAACGGGTAGGACTACCAGCAGCTACAACAGTTCTCTGCCTAGCCTGTTCAGCCCGTCTCGCAGCCTCAGCAGCCCGCTGTTCAGCCGCTTTAATTCTGGCTCTCTGTATATTCTCCATGCCCTCTGATATTTGCTCAACCTGTTGTTTATAGGTCAGTATACGCTGCTCATTCATCCGTAGGCGTTCCTCAAGTGCAGCCTGAAGAACAGTTATATTATCGTTTAATTGACGCTTCTCAAGTTCATTTTTATGCTCACTCTCCTCAAGTAAAGACCTGAGCCGAACAATCTCATCACTTAGCTGATCAATTTGGCTGACCGAGCTGGCCTGGCGCTGCCGCATCTGAGTTACGGTAGAGGTGTTGAGATTGTCCACCTTCTGATTAACAGCTCTTATTTGTTGATTAAGTTTTCTCACATCATCCTGAGTCGCACATTGGCAGAGCAATAGTATAGTACAAGCGGACACAAAAATAGTTTTTATAGCTTTCATTATTTTTCCTCTATTGTTTTCAGAAGTTAGAATTCAGAGGACAGAAACCAGAATATGAACTTGTATCAGCTTCTATCCATGCTTATTTGCGTTCCCACGCTGGAGCGTGGGAACGAGAAAGGTAGATAGCGTATACTTCGAGCGGAGACTCCGAATGCGAAGCACTAACTATTCTGTCCTCTGACTTCTGTCTTCTGTCTTCTGATAAGCCCAGCGGGGAGAAGTCTGATTGCCTTCCAGGGAAAACAATACCCGCATCCCTTTACCACTAGCAAACATTGTCATAATTTCAGAGTGACCATTTCTCTGCCGGGAGAAAACCAGTTGTTTGCCGTCAGGAGACCAGTCCGGTGACTCGTAATCACCCCAGGCTGAGGTAAGACGAGTCGGCCGCCCCCCTTCCGGCTTGATGGTAAAAATGTGATATCGACCGCCAACCCTTCCGGTGTAGGCGATTAGGTCTCCTTTGGGAGACCAAGAAGGCTCACTATTCTCTTTACCGTCAAAGGTCATCCGTTGCACGGCCCTGGTCTTCATATTCATTATGTAGAGTTGGGGCTGACCGCTCCGATCGGAAACAAAAACCAGTGATTTTCCATCCGGAGAAAAATCCGCAGAAACATTAATACCAGCTCCTGAAGTAAGCCTCTCAATTACCTTACCCTCTCTATCCATAAGATAGAGGTCGGGGCTACCGTCTTTACTTAGAGTAACCACCATGGTTCTGCCATCTGGGGAAAATGCCGGAGCGAGGTTCATCCCTTTGCGTCGTGATAGCGAACGAGTCACCTTGTCCTGACGAAGATCGGTTATGTAGAGGTCCTGGTTGCCCCGGTGATAAGTGGTGTAGGCGAGAAAATTGCCATCCGGAGTAAAGCGAGGCGACACACAGAGAAACCTGTGTCTGGTTACCTGCCTGTGGTTACGCCCCAGAACATCACTGATAAAAACATCTTTCACCCCGCCTTTATCTGAGATATAGGCGATTGAAGTCCTACTTATACCAGGAACACCGGTAAATTCCTTAACTAATCCATCAGCAAGACGAAGTATCATATCATCCCACTGAACGACCTGCCCCTTATATCTTCTCCCGGAAAGCACCCGGTTATCAGTAATGTCTTCTAACCTTCCTTCAACGAGCAACTCAGTACCGCGTTTAATAAAATGTCCGCGGACGACAAAGTCCACCCCATACTTTTTCCAATCAGCCGTTGTTGCAGAACCATAGACCTTCGGGTCGGCCACTTGGACAAAACCATGGAAATCAAGAGCCCTGCTCAAAAGTTTTGCCATATCCCTGCCGGTAACACTATCGGTATCACCACTCCCCTGATCCTTGAATGCAGGGATAGCAACAACAAGTTTACGGACATCAGGGGCGGAAATATCAATATAAATCCGCTCTGCATAAGCCGGTGCAATGTTAAATATGAATAACAAAACAATAAACAGAGCCGGAAAGATTTTACTTTTAAAGCAAAGTACCACAAATACCACCTTATATTTTATTTTTTCCAAAAAAACATAACGCTCAGAGCAGAAGCCAGATAAAACAACTGCGAAGCACTAACTATTCTGTCCTCTGTCCTCTGTCCTCTGATCACTGCACCCCGCTACGGTCAAAAATAAGACCATAATCAATAGTTCCCTTCCGCAGTGCAGCAGGAATGGGAGGCATGGGGACAGCTTTTCTCACCGTTTCTTTGGCAAAACGATCAAAAAAAGAATCCCCGGAACTGCTGGCAACTCTCAAGCCGGTAATAGAGCCATCCTGGTGGACAGTAAACTCAACAACCGCCTCTATATCTTCCGCCCACTTTCGCATCCCCGGTAACTGCCAGTACTGCTCCACCCTGGCATGAATATTTGCGGTATACTGCTTAAGGAGAATATCACCAACCGCCTGACTGCCGGAAGCTCTTCCGGCATCCTCCCCACCCCTGACACCTGCACCAGCACTCTCTCTTACCTGATGGAGCCTGGCAAGTTCCCGCCTTGCTGCTTCAGCGTCGACCCTCGCCTCTCTTTCAAGAGATTGTGCCCTGGCAATCTCCTGTTTTCTAACCTGTTCTGCCCGTTTTTTCCTTTCTGCCAGTCGCTTTTGCTCTTCCTGTTGGCGTTTTCTTACATCAGCATCAGAACGAAGCTTACGCATTCTCTCTTCAATCCGTTTCTGATCAGAGGCTATTTTTTCGTCTTCCAGCCTGGTGTCCACTGCTACTTTTTTCTTTCGCTTGAGCGGAGTAAGTGATACAGGTTCTGCTGTAACAACTGAATCGAGATCCGGTTCTTCAGCAACCGGCTCTATGGGTACTGCCTCCATTTCAGGCTCTGCAGCCGGAGGCTCTGGAGTAATGTCTACAGGCTCTACCGCAGGTTCCATATCGGACATGTTTCCACGCAAAGCCGCCGGCTCCGGCATGGAAACCAAGTCGATAGTCATTACCTCATGGATGACAGGTTTTCGTTCAAAAAACTTTGGCATCATAAAAGATCCCGCAAAAACGACCACATGGAGAATAACCACAAAAAATATAACTAGGAAAGAAAGCTGACTGTAACGCTCCCGTTGCAGATAAAAATCCTGTTCGGAACAAGTTTGACTGTTCATTGGTAACTATAACTTTTGGCCACTATCTTTTTTATTTTCCAGGGGCATGGTAATCATACCGAGTTTATCAAATCCTGCCCGCTTTATTTCCGCCATTGCCGCAACAACCACCCCATACGGCACATCCTTGTCTGCCCGAAGATACAGAGGCTGCTGTTTCTGCTCATCTGAAAGACGGCTGAGCTGCTGGTACAGTATGGTTTTGCTGACTTTTACCTTACCGATGGAGACTTCACTGTTTTTATTGATGGTAATAATAAGCGGCTCTTCCTCTTGCTGCAAGGCCTGGGCAGTTGTTTTGGGCAAGTCTACCTCAAGCCCTTGGGTCATCATCGGGGCGGCAACCATAAAGACAATTAACAATACCAGCATGACATCCACAAAGGGCGTCACATTGATTTCAGTCATCAACTTTTTTCTTCCTCGTCCGGCAACAGGTCCCATTTGATTATTAAGTTTCCAAATTATATTTTAAAAGGGTGCAATACAGAAAAGTGATACGATTAACA
>CAZEMY010000024.1:0-15299 GCA_964513405.1 uncultured Desulfobulbaceae bacterium | reverse complement strand
TCGACATTCGATATTCAATTTATAACGCTAAATCAACACATGACAGTTTACTCAACATGTCACTTTTTTGTATTGCACCCCATGGTTACAAGTCCAGACCGGTCATGTTCCGGTTAAGAACTTCTGCTCCCTCTTCCCTTACCACCACCATATTTTCCAGGCGAATACCTCCCCAGTCCGGCAGGTAGATACCCGGCTCAACTGTAACAACCATTCCGGTTTTCAACTTTCTCCGACTCCGCAAAGATAGCCTGGGCTCTTCGTGAACAGCCAGCCCAACCCCGTGACCGAGGGAATGGGTGAAATATTTACCATACCCTCCGTCTTCTATAATCTTCCTCGCGGCTCTATCAACCTCCCGGCAGGTTACCCCGTCCCGGATAGCTTCAGTGCCGACGAGTTGGGCCCTGCGAACTAATTGCAACCGCTCAGAGAATACTGAATCTGGCTTACCCGCCACAAAAGTTCTGGTCATATCGGAGCAGTAACCATTTAAAATCAAGCCCATATCAATCAGGACAATATCTCCGCTCTTCAGAATTCTCTCCCCAGGTACAGCGTGGGGGTGAGCACCATTACCGCCAAAGGCGACAATGGTCGCAAAGGACGGTCTTTCAGCACCCAACTCGTGCATGGTCAGCTCAAGGGCAAGGGAAACTTCCCGCTCACTCATACCAGGCTCAATGGAGGCATAAACCAACTCAAAAACCTGTTCATTTCGTTCTACAGAAAGGGCAATAGCCTTAATTTCATCTTCACTCTTTATAAGCCGCATCTTCTCTACAAGGTCAAAGACAGGGACAAACTCAATTTCTGCTCCGGCAAAGACCTTCTCCCGCTTGACAACAGCAGCGTGAAGGGTGTAGTGGCTCTCAAACCCTAATCTTCTTATACAGAGCTCAGGCAACAACTGTTTAAGGCGGCTGTTAAGACCCTTGGGGCAGAGAAGTATTGTATAATCAGAGGTTTCCCCGGCAGCCTGGAGATGAAAACGGGAGTCAGTCAACAGATATGGTCGCCCCCTGGCCGGAATAAGGAGAAAACCGCTACTTTCTCCTATGCCATGGTCTTCACCGCAATACCCACTCAAATACCTGCGGTTATGTGGCTCTGAAACAAAAAGAGCATCAAGCTTTCTGCGGCGTAGTTTTTTCTGGAGGGTTTTAATTCTAATTTGCACCTGACTCATATATTGGTACCCATTATCACCATGATTTGTTGGCGGTACTGCTCAAGGGCGTTATTATACTGGCTGTTAAGCTCCTGCTCAAGTCGAATCCATTCTTCCTGAAACTTGGGGTGCGTACTCGGATCAATGCCGGCACCTGCCCCCTGCCCCCCTGCCTGACTTGCCATGAGCTGTTGCTCATATTGACTGCGTACCTGCTCTTCCAACTGCTCCCGTAACTGCTGGCGATGCTGGGTATATTGACCAATCACCTTCTCCAGTTCCAGGCAGATGGAGACCATGTCACCACCACCGGCAAGCTCAATTAGACCACGACCGGCCAACTCCGTCCGTTCCTGCCCATCCTGGTCACGGGGGAGAAAAATATTGCGAAGCAGACCTTCAACCATCCCATGCCTTACAGCTTCCTGCTGCTCTTCAGGTTGGGAAGCACAGACCGCAGATAGGTCATCACCGCTGCCGTTAAGAAAATCAGCCACCAGCCCCATACCTCTTTTTTTTGCCTTATCATGCTCGATCTCGTCATGGCTGGCTTTGCCCATTTTGGCAGCCCGTTCCATGACCAGATCCATGGTAGATTTTATTTCACCCATAATTAATATCCCTGTGTCTTTTATTATATTAATATTTACACTGCTTGGAAGTGCCACCCTAAGTCTAAGCTATCTACCTCTTTATCCATTCTGAACTTCGTAAATATCACCAATATACCAGGAAGTCCACAATGAATAGGTATAACATGTCCAGTTCCTCGTGTTGTCACTTTTTATATTTTTGTATTGTTGTATTTCTCCCCCTTATTATACTCTCTAAGTTATGGGGTCTTTTTTTAATCCGGCTGGTAAAGCTTACCTGCTCAAGAACCGTCAATAAATAACTCATCGTTTTTGCATTTAGAATAATATTAATCAAGAAAAATGGAGCAGCTACTGAATAAGATGACGACCAAGAAAAAAATCCCGGCAGGAACTCTTTTTGTTGTGGCAACGCCGGTTGGTAATCTTGAGGATATTACTTCAAGAGCTGCGCGTACCATGCAAGAGGTTGATCTAATTGCCTGTGAAGATACCCGGCATACAGCTAAGCTGCTTAATCACTTGCAGATATCCACCCCTTTAATAAGTTACTATCGGGAAAAAGAGCAGGAAAAGTCACAACTGCTCGTTAATAAACTTATCAAAGGCAGTAATATTGCCCTTTTATCTGATGCTGGTACTCCCGGAATTTGTGATCCTGGTGCGGTTCTAATCAGGCTGGCACGGGATAATAATATACCTGTCGTGCCTATTCCAGGAGTTTCTGCCCTGGCAACAGCCCTTTCTGTGGCTGGACTTCCTCAGTCAGAGTTTTATTTTGGCGGTTTTCCTCCACCTAAATCCTCGTTAAGAAGGAAATTTTTCCGCAATCTGGTCTCCCTTAACTGTCCGCTTGTTTTTTATGAATCTCCACACAGGATAGAACAAAGCCTCCATGATTGCCTTCTTGAGTTTGGTGACAGAAAAGCTTTGTTATTTAGAGAATTAACCAAAATGTATGAAGAGGTAAGAGAGGGAAAGATATCAGAACTTTATAAAACATGTTCAGGGAAAAACCGGGGTGAGATGGTTTTAATACTGCATGGAAATAAAGAACAGAATATTGATAAACTGGAAGATATTGATCAACTCATTTTCTGGTACAGGGACAGACAACAGGCCTCTCTTAAAACTGCAGTTGCCGGAATTGCTGAAGATTTGCAAATTCCCCGCACTAAAGTTTATCAGCGAGCTCTTGAAATATGGGAAAAAGTTGACGGTAACGGGTGATTTTCAAAAAAATGCCACCCATATGGCTTATTCATGGATTGATGTTAGTAACAGCTGCGATAGTCAGCACTTCGTTTACTATAGGCAAAGCCATTGCAGAGGACATGGATCCTATAGTTTTGACTTTGATAAGGTTTTGCCTGGCGGTTATTATCTTCCTCCCCTATGTTAAAAAACAACATGGCATAACTATCCCGTCTCATTATGATTTATTGCGATATAGTGCAATAAGCCTGACCATGGTCGGTTTTCTTGTCCTTATGTTCTTTTCCTTGAAATATACCACGGCCCTCAACACAGGGGTTATTTTCACCCTTGTTCCCGGACTTTCCGCTCTGTTTAGTTGGGCATTTTTAAAAGAACGGTTAGGGAAATACAGCTTGATCAGTCTGACGCTTGCCTCGTTCGGGGCGGTTTGGGTATTGTTTAATGGCGACATAAATTCACTGTTGGCTCTGCAACTTAACAAAGGAGATTTGATTTTTGCAGCAGGCTGTTTATTTATAGCACTATACACTCCGTTAGTTAAATTATTATACCGTGGAGAATCAATGACAGTGATGACATTCTGGATTCTCGTCTGTGGCTGTGGCTGGCTGTTTATCCCCGCTCTTCCCAAGCTCTTCGCAGTTTCCTGGTCCACTGTCCCGTTTAGTGTCTGGCTGGCAATAGTTTACCTTGCTGTGTTTTGTACAATTGTTACATTTTTCCTTTCCCAACTGGCAACCATATATCTTGGTCCAACCAGAGTGATGGCCTATTCATACTTATATCCTCCCATGATACTCGCAATTGACTGGGCTTTCGGACACGGTGTCCCGCCCCTCTCGTCTCTGCCTGGTATTATTATTATCGTCATTGCCATGTTTGTTGTCCAAAAAGGGGCAGTAAAAAGCAAGTAATCTGTTTTTTCCCGCCTGATGATCTTAAATAATAATTTTACTGGCATAGATTTTGTAAATGATTCTATCATTGTTGTCTTGATTGATAAGTTCTAAGAGCAATCAGTGCGTAATTGGATGTCTCTATTTAAAAGAGACATGTCTTGTTTAATTTAAGGGAATAAGCTGTATGTGTTTATCCCGATAATGGCAAACCGCCTGAAAAGGCGGGACGCAAAGCTACCGGCCTAAATACCTGATCATCCGGTGTATGGCAGCGGGGCTATCGAAGGAGGTTGTAATGTTCCCTAAACGCTTTTTGTTATTTCTGCTTTTATTCTGCTGCCTAACCATACCTGCCACAGCCGCTCAGGCTCAGGTTACATTAAGTTGGATACCCAACACGGAAGCCAACCTGACTGGTTACAAAATTCATTACGGTATTTCATCCCGTAATTACACTAATGTCATTGATGTGGGATTGCCTGATTCCATTAATGGAAGAATACAGGCCACGGTTAATGAACTGACAGGATCCACTTACTTTTTTGCAGTAACAGCCTACGATAATAACGGACTTGAGAGTGATTACTCAAACGAGATTATCCATACCCCTGTCATTGAAGGTGGCGGCACAGATATCCCTGGAGATGTCGCATTTTCCTGGCTGCCCAACTCTGAATCTGATCTTGCCGGTTACCGGCTACATTACGGAACCATGTCGCGTATATACACGGAAACCGTAGAGGTTGGTTTACCTGGTCCCGTGGATGGCAGGGTTCATGCCTCCGTTTCCGGGTTGAGTGAAGGGGTGACATATTATTTCGCTGCCGTAGCCTATAATAATGCTGGGGTGGAGAGTGAATATTCTGCGGAAATTGTCTATACCGTGGGCAGTTCCCCTACAGACCCGCCAACAGCTATCGATGGCATGGTCACCACCATTGAGGACACTCCCGTTTCCGGCTCTCTTCTTGTTGAAAGTGGCAGTGGGTTGTCTGTTTCATATACAGTGACAGGGTCTCCATCCCATGGAACAGTTACAGTTGAAGACGGAACCGGTCAGTTTATTTATACACCGCAACCGGATTTTAATGGTCAGGATCAGTTTGTTTTCACAGCAGCCAATAGCCACGGCCAGTCAAATAAGGCCACGGTTACCATAACCGTGCAGCCCACCAACGACAGCCCTGTTGCCAGACCGGCAAGTTACACAACAACAGCAGGCTCTCCTGTCACCGGCAGCCTTAATGGTCTTGATCCGGACGGTAATCCTTTAAGTTATACTCTTGTTGCCCCACCGACGGGGGGGACAGTCAATATCACGGCAAACGGTTCCTTTACTTATGTACCTCAGTCTGGATGGAGTGGCACGGATGGTTTCAGTTTCAAGGTAAATGACGGAACAACGGATTCAAATGTTGCCTTTGTCAGAGTAACCGTTAATTCGGTCAACCATGCTCCAACGGCATCTGATATGGCAGTTACTGTATCTCCGGGAGCTACCGTGAGCGGCAGACTAATGGCAAGTGACCCGGAGAGTGACAGCCTGAATTATACATTAATCAGCTCTCCTGTGCAGGGCACTGTTACTGTCAACAATGACGGCTCCTTCTCTTACACGGCCAGTCGAAATGCGACGGAATCAGATAGTTTTACATACAGGGCTACAGATGGCAACAGTAGCTCAAATATTGCGACTGTCCGGGTTGTAGTAAGCACTCAGGCACAGACATTTCAGTTTGAGCTGGTAGAAATCAAGGTAGATTCAAACTGGCAGACCATCAATCTGGAAAACAAGTTTGTCAAGCCTGTGGTTATCAGTAAAGTTACCAGCTTCAATGATGCGGAGACCGGAGAAATCAGAATTCGCAATGTGAAATCCGACAGTCTTGAGATACGATTTCAGGAATGGGATTATCTCGATGGACACCATCCGGAAGAGACCGCTACTCTGATGGTTGCGGAGTCAGGTTCCTTCACTCTTGGTACAGGAACCATGGTTGAAGCTGGATGTTTTCCAATATCCGGTGCATCTATTTATGAGAGGGACAGGATACTGTTTCAAGAGAACATGACCACTGTTCCGGTTGTTTTAACCAGCATCATTACCTATAATGGACCGGATGCAATAACCACCAGGGTGAGCGGTATAAATACAAAAGGTTTTGATATAATGATGCGCGAGCAGGAGGGCAACACAATGGAACATACCAGTGAAACCGGTTGTTACATAGCCTGGGAACCTTCTGCGGGTACGATTGCCAACATGCGTTATGAAGTTGCCACGACCGACGAGGTTCTTACCCATGTAGCGACCACTGTCAATTATGACTCTGAGTTCAGTGAACCGCCAATGATATTGGCAGCCATGCAGACTTCCAACGGTAATGACACCGCTGTGCTCAGAATTACTGAAAAAACCGGTGCAGGTATGGTTGTTGTAATAAGTGAAGAGCAGTCAATGGATGATGAAGTACAGCACATCAATGAACGGGGCGGTTATATTGCCATTGGTTCCTGGGAACCCGATATGCCGACCATGGAAGCAGGAGAAATAAATATTGATCATAATTGGGTGCATGTCAGCTTTGACCACCAGTTTGCTGATCCGGTGATTATTGCCCGCCTGCTCAGTAAAAATGGCGGTCAGCCCTGTGTGGTACGAATAAAAAATGTAACCGGAAATGGTTTTGATATTCGTCTCCAGGAGTACGAGTATCTTGACGGATGGCATGTGTTTGAAAAGGTCAGTTATCTTGTGATGGAGTCAGGACACTACACACTTCCTGACGGTACCCGCATCGAAGCCGGGACAACTACTGCCCATGCACCAAGTGAACATACTGGTCGCAGCTTTAAGCAACGGTTTAACAAGACTCCGGTACTCATTACATCTGTAAGCAGTTTTAATGAGAGTGATACGGTTGTTGTCAGAAACAGTGATATTACCATAAACGGATTTAATCTAACTCTTCAGGAACAGGAGGCAAACAGGCAGGAGCATGGGAAAGAGTCTGTAAGTTATATAGCCTGGGAACCTTCGGCGGGAGTTGTAGACGGTATCCGTTATAATGTTGCTCGCAGCTCAGATTCAGTAACCCATGAAACCGTATTTATTGAATACGCCGACCCGTTCAATATTATACCTCTGCTTTATGCCGATATGCAGACTGCTGATGGAAGTGATACTGCCAGCCTTAGAGTAAAGGGCAGCTATCGGACAGGGTTTAGAGTAATGGTTCAGGAAGAGCAGTCTTTGAATGAGGAAATGGCTCACACAACGGAAATAGCTGGTTTTATCTCTATTCTTGCTGAGTAAATAGTTTTTTCCCTTCATCACATACACCGGGGCCTGCTTGGTCTCCGGTGTATATTTGTTTTTTGAGATCAGTTTACAGACCAGAAAATCGCCATCGGTTTCACAAACAACTGTTCCCTCTTCTCCGGTAATTAAAAACGGTATTTGTTTCTTATCCCATCTTTGCCTGTGCACTTCTGCCGGGAAATTGTTTTTGCCACGACCGGCTGAAACAACAATAAGCTCTGGATTAACGGCTCCGATAAAGGCGGGGCTACTTGACGAGCGGCTGCCGTGATGGGGAGAAAGAAGAACATCAGCAGTGACAGAGGTTGTTTCGTCAAGGAGCAGCTGTTCAGCCTCTTTTTCAATATCTCCCGGAAAAAGAAATCTTTTTTTATCCTTATCTTTTCCGCATGTGAGCATCATCACCAGGCTTTGATTATTATCGGAGAAATCTGATTCGTTTATTATTCCCGGCATCCCAAGACATTTCAAGGTACAGAGCCGGCTGGCATGGACAATCTCTCCTGCCTGCGGTTTCTTTTTCTCTATTCCCTTCTCCTTTATTCTTGTCAGAATTTCTTCATATAATCTGGCCTGATCCGGGTTACCATTTGTATATACTGTTTCAGGGTTGAAACGGTTTATTATAAAGAGCAAGCCATTGTAATGGTCACTATCGGGGTGGGTAATAATAAGCTTATCGATTCTCCATATCCTCTGTTTCCATAAAAACCTGGCAATAATTCCCTGGCCGACATTGAACCTGTTGGAAAAACTGCCTCCTCCGTCAATTAATATTACACTGCCATCATCATTTTCAATCAGGGTTGCCGAGCCTTGCCCCACATCGAGATAGGATATTTTTGTAAAATCTCTTTCTCTGTTTAAATATAATCCGGCTGTGAAACTGGTGACCAATAAAACAGAACAAATAAGGATAACTGCTGTTTTTTTCTTTGTTTTTCCGGTTTGGAGAAACAGGAAGAGCAGCACCGCGTAGATAATTATTTCTTTAATGGTTGGGGTAATCGTCCATATAGAAGCATAGGGAAATTGTCCTGCCCACCTGGTCAGCCAATCGGCAGCAATGATTCCATATCCTCCCATAGTAAGGAGAAACTCTGCAAATTCAGGGGCAAAAAAGATAGCCGGTATGGCTATTAGACCAACAGGTAAGGCTATGAAACACAACAATGGTTCAATCAGCAGGTTCATAACCGGACCAATCGGAGAAAAGCGATTGAAATGATAGAGGAGAAAAGGAAGGGTTCCAATGGTGGCAGCCACTGATACAAGCAGGGCAGATATTGTCCATCTCCCGGCAGATTCAAGCCTGCCGGGATTTTTTGCTTTATCCGGGATGGGGAGTTTTGGATAAATAAGGCCAATGGCAAGAACGGCTGAAAAAGAAAGCTGAAAAGAAACTGAAAAAAGAGCAGCGGGCTGGATAATAAGGACAATCAGGGCGGCACCACTTATAAGGTGCAATATTGAATGGGGTCTGCGAACAAGAACTGCAAAAAGCATTAGACCTGCACTGAGGACAGCCCGCAGGACCGGAATGTTCATCCCGGCAATAAATCCATAACCGATGGGAAGCGGAAAACATAAAGCCAGGGACAATGAAGGCAGGTGGGTATGGAGGAGCAACCATTCTGACCTTTTCAGCAGGGAGTAAATTATTGTATAAATGAGCAGGGAAAGAAGACCTATATGCAATCCGGAAATAGCAAGCAGATGCATGGTGCCGGTATTTATAAATTGTTCAATGGTTGTCGCAGACAGGCTGCTCCGATCACCGATGAGCAGGGCTTTGTAGATACCACTGGTAAGCTGGTTTTCTCTATTTATGAGAAAATCATGTATTTGTTGCCGGACCCGTTGTGGATAAAAATAAATATTTGTCAGTAATGAATGTGGCTTGCCGCTGATGGACATAATATATTGCTCAGACTTGAGCCAACCGGAACAGTAAATGCTGCGATTATGCATATAGCCGACATAGTCAAATGAACCGGGGGTCTGGTAATTGTGGATACGGTCAATGGTTGCCACAACCATTACCCGTTGACCGGCTATGAGTTCTATCTCTGCTCTATTGTAACCATATTTTTTATTTCCCCCAAAAAACTGGTGGGGGGAGATAACGGAAAGCATGACCTTACCTGTGGCAGGGACATAAGTGGTTATTCCTGGCTTATCCCTGTGAATAATTTCATCTAAAACTAATAAAAACCTGGTCTTCTCTCCGTTAAATGTGACCAGACCTGTTACTGTACCTATCATGGTAAGCTGGGTTTTTTCTGTAACAAGGTTGTAAATATGGGAATGGTCACTGGGAGGTCGCAGGTCATTTGTAGAGTGGATGAATCCGGCTGTGAAAAAAAGAATAAAAAGGGGAATCAGAGCAGCATCTTTTTTTCTGAAGAGAATAAAGAGGAGGGCAGATAGGCCAGCTATGCTCCAGAGCGGAGCAAGAGACTCGATGGTAATGTATTTTGCCGGGATAATCCCGGCAATGAAGGTGCAGGTTGCCCATATAAGGAGATTACGGTAAATCAGGTTGGTCAGGATATCACCTGTTTGTAATAATTTGTAATTAATGGTAATTAAATCACTGCCGTCCGGTTAAGAAAATAAATACGCCCTGAAGGGATGACTTTAGGGTATCGTTTTGTAAACTGTAATGTTGGTAATTAATTATTAATTACTAACAATCCAACACTAAACACCCACCACTGTCTGATTATATCTCCTTTATTTTATGTTTACAAACTCTGTCGGTTGTGCTAAGCTTTTTTCCCATGAAAGTTATAGCGTACATATTGCTGGCATCTTATGTCAGTGCTTGGTTTAACTTGGTGTCGTTTAATTTTCAGTGCTTTTTTTATGTCTTGATAAAACTTGGTTTACCTGTTTACAGGCGTTTTTTTAGAAATGAGGGTGGTTCTTCCTATAGGCATACTTGCATGTTGTCCCAAAAGATTTTTATTTGTAACATTCCGGCTGAGGTAAGGGATGTTAGTCGTGTTTGTTCTTATGAGTCACATTTGCTCCATATCTTGAATAGAGGTTGAGGTGCAAATGATTATATCAAAATGGTTAAAATTCCCCAAATGTCGTTATAAAAATAAAATATTTCAAAATTTGTTTTCAATTCGGATTCACTCCTCTTCCTTTCCTCTTGTTCTCGTCCTTGTCAATAATATTCTCGTCGTCCTTGTTGGTTACAGATCGTTTTACCTATATAAAAAGAAGTTGATCGGGCTGTATGTTTTTTTTATCAATACCTGTGCAGTTATTTTGCAGGTGTTACCTGAATATGGTTGTCCGCTAACTTCCCGGTTCCATGTCTGGACTCTTCGCAGAGGCGATCCTTTAATTTCTGCCTGAGTTGAGATTTTAAAAGTAAATTATAATTAACCGTTTTTATTAATTATACGGTTAATTGAGAGCTGGGTATCGGCTATAATTTCATAGCCGGTATCTGAGATAACTGTAAGGGATGCTAAAAAGGCATTATATAGCTGCCGGGCCTGGCACCCTTCAAAAGAGGAGGTTTAAGTCTATTTTTAAATATAGGCTGTTTGTTTGACATCTATTGCTAATTAAGAAGTAACTGTTTTGTGAAAGTTAATGTTATCGCTTTATATCTATTATTCAGGCAGGCTCAGACATATAGGGGGTTATATAACTGTGTTTCCTTGGGTTGCATGGATATAAAGAAAATATTGGCTGAACTTTTACATCTATTGCCATGAATATATGCATTCATGGGGAATAGTTACATTATTAAAGGAGGAGTTTTTCCATGGATTTAGATCATTATAAAGAAAAAAAAGATAACTGCGATGAACCAGTGCAGATTGATGTACATGATCCCGACTCTCTCGACCCTGAACAGCTGGTTACCCAGAAGTTATCCATAACGACAAGAGGGTTGATGATTCTGTCAGCATTTGTTGTTGGATGTATAGTTTATGCGTTGCCGACACCAGAGGCTCTTCCCCAGACAGGGCATCTTTATCTTGCCCTGTTAGCGGGTCTGATGATTTTGTTTCTGGCTGAACCAGTACCTCTGCCTCTGGTAATGCTCATGTCTGGTATTGGCATGATACTGCTTGGAATCGGAGATCCTAAAGATGTGTGGGCTGGCTATGCCAACCCGGTGGTATTCTTTATTCTGGGTTGTCTTATGCTTGCCATTATCGCTGAAGAAGTTGGTTTAACCGATCGACTGGGAAAGTACATACTGAGCTATTCCGGAACAAATGTAATCAGGTTTTCCTTTGTTTCCTGTATGGGCTTGGGGTTGGCATCATCAATCATGCACGATATTGCCGCCTGTGCCGCCGGAATTATGATGATGCTGCCATTAATGCGGGCCGCAAAAATTCACCCTGGCAGCCGTACCGGTTTGTTTTTAATGATTTCTTTGCCATTTTGCTGTTCGGTGGGCGGCATGGGAACCCTGGTTGGCGGTGGCCGAAACATGGTTTCTGCCCAGTTTCTGGATGAACTCACCAACGGTGAATACACAATAGGTTTTGTGGAATGGATGTGGTATGCGTTTCCCGGTGCGGTGCTTGGTATTCCTCTCGTTTGGCTCTCTGTTTATCTGGTGTTTCGTCCGGACAAGGACTTGAAGTTCAGAGAACTTACAGAAGAAGAAAAAGACAAAAAACCTTTCACTTTCCAGGAAAAATCCGCTTTGTATATAATTGGTGCGGTTTTCCTTGCCTTTTTTACAAAAACACTTCACGGTATTCCCTCTTCTGTGGTTGTTCTGGTTGCCATGATGGTGGCGATTTTCATGGGATTAATCTGTTGGAAGAAGCTGCATCAGAAGACAGAATGGGCGGTTTGTTTTCTGGTGTTTGGTGGTGGTATCTCCCTTGGTATGCACATGGGCAGCAGTGGCGCCGCTGATTTTCTGGCCCACACATTCTTCCCGCTCTTTGAGGGGAGAGGTTGGCTGGTGCTGGTGATAGCCATTGGTGTTTTTGCCTCGTTAATTACTAATCTAATGGCCAATGTGGCAGCGGCAGCCTTAATCCTACCCATAGCTGTACCCATAGCTATAATGGAAGGTGTGGATCCGACTATTATTGCCATGGTTCTGGGCATGTGGACTTCTTTTGCCTACCTGCTGATTATAGGTTGCCCACCTAATGTGGTAGCCTACTCATTCGGCTACTTTAAACCGCTTGACTTGACCAGGGCGGGGATGATAGCAATGCCTGTGGGCTGGATAGCCATGACTATTGTTGCTGTTGTCTGGTGGAAAATTATCGGTTTGGTGTAGGTCTGTTTTTTTGTTGAACCGATGAACTCTTTGTGATTATTCGGCCATTGCATGTAATGGCCGAATAATCACAAATTTTAGCTGACGGTATCTCTTGGGAATGTGCATTAAATAACTTAGGGCTTGGAAATAAATAACTTGGACTTTACAGTCTTGATTGTAACATGATTGCTGAAAGTATTTGCATTGATCAAAACGACAATATTGTCGTAACTAAATAAAAGGGGTCAGAGTAAAATTAAATAATTCCACTCTGACCCCTTTTATTGTGTTATCAATAATTTCCGGAGAACAACCGCCCAGTTCCCGGCAGATAAGGACAGCCTGATTGGCAAATCCCCTCGGGAAAATCAGCTTGCCATCCTTCTCACTGAAAAAATACAATTTTGGTTTAAGTTTTTTACCAACCCAGCGGCCATAACGCACAGCTGCATCGTATTTGGGGTTTTTTATGGTCAGGCGAGAGCGGATGGCATCCTGGATGGGAGACGACCCGCCTGCCGGACGGGCAGGTGCCCCGGCCAAAGTGCAAACCTTATCCACACTCGGTTGCATTGTCGTGTTACCTGCCTGCCGCAGGCGGGCCTGCCTGGGATGGCTTTTTTGTCGTTACCATAAATATTCATAGCCGTTACAGTGAAATTCTGTTTATCTCTATAATACATGGTGTGGTACATGTAATGAAGCAATATTATCCACGAAAAATACTCTTTCAAAGAAAGTATATACAATTACCATGGACGACAAAAATGCTTGATTTTAAAAACTACCAAGCGAAAAAGATACGATTTGTCGAAAATATCAGGTTAAAAAACTGACTGCTTTTGGCGGTGCACTTTCTGAGCAATTTGATGATTCCAATGATATCCCGCTGCTGGCAAAGCAGTTAAAAGATATTACAGGCAAACAGGCTCAAGAATAACACAAACCATACCCATGTTTCTACCCGTAAGCAGAAAAGAAATGCGTACCCTTGGCTGGAATGAACTCGATATTATTCTGGTCAGTGGTGATGCCTATATTGATTCACCATTTATCGGCATAGCTGTAATTGGTAAATTTCTGCTTGCTGCCGGTTACCGGGTAGGCGTTATTGCCCAGCCGGATATTCGTTGCGATATAGACATTACCCGCTTGGGCGAACCCCGGATCTTCTGGGGAGTCAGCGGCGGTTCCATTGATTCCATGGTCGCAAATCGCACAGCTTCGGGACGAAAACGCCGCCAGGATGACTACACCCCCGGCGGAGTAAACAGCCGCCGTCCTGATCGGGCAGTGCTGGTTTATGCCAACCTGATCCGCACCCATTTCAAACAAACCTGCCCCATTGTTCTCGGCGGAATTGAGGCCAGCCTCCGGCGAATTGCACATTACGATTACTGGTCAAATAAAATCCGAAAATCAATCCTGATTGATGCCAAGGCAGATTATCTTCTTTATGGCATGGCTGAATTTTCTGCCCTCGCTCTTGCAAACTGTCTGCGGGACGGACAAAGTCCTCTTAAAAATCGGGGATTATGCCATCTTACCAGTGAAAAACCGGACAATGCTCTGATTCTGCCCTCCCATGCTGAGGTAGACAGAGATAAGGATTCGTTTGCCAGATCCTTTATCAGTTTTTACAAAGAAAACGATCCTCTAACTGCCAAGGTCATCGCCCAGCAGCAGGACACCCGCTATCTTGTCCAGAATCCACCCTGGCCGATTCTTACCCATGCAGAGATGGATAAGATTTACAATCTGCAATTTGAGCGGGAAGCACATCCCCAAGCAACTGCCCATGGCAGGATAAAAGCCGTGGAAACCATCCGCTTTGCCATAACAACCCACCGGGGCTGTTATGGGGAGTGTAATTTCTGTGCCATTGCTGTTCATCAGGGACGAACCGTGGTCTGGCGAAGCAGGGACTCTATTTTAAAAGAGGCAAAACAGCTTGCCCGTCATCCTGATTTCAAGGGAATGATCCATGATGTGGGCGGCCCGACTGCCAATATGTACGGTTTTGAGTGTGACAAGAAAATAAAACAGGGGGTATGCCGGAAAAAACGGTGTCTGTTTCCGGTTATCTGCCAGAATCTGAACATCAACCATGCTCCCCAGATAGAGCTGCTCAGAAAACTTCGCCAGATAAATGGTATCCGCAAGGTTGTGGTCGCTTCAGGTATCCGTTATGACATGGTGCTGGCCGATAAAAAACATGGGAGAAAATATCTCGAAGAAATTGTCCGCCACCATGTCTCAGGTCAGCTTAAAATAGCACCGGAACATAGCGAACATAAAGTGCTTGCCTGTATGGGCAAGCCAGGGGTTAGGGATTTGCTCAAATTCAGAGAGCTGTTTTTTCAAATTACCGCCAAGGTTGGCTTGAAACAGTTTTTGACCTATTATATCATTGCCGGCCACCCCGGATGCCGCAAAGAAGATATGAAGTCGTTTAAAAGATTTGCCCAGGAAAAGCTAAGACTTATTCCCCGCCAGGTACAACTCTTCACCCCGACCCCTTCTACTTTTTCAACCCTTATGTACTGGACAGGGAAAAACCCGTTAACCGCCAAACCCTGTTTTGTGGAAAGAAATGCCAATGGCCGGGAAGCTCAAAAGAAGGTGCTGTTTTCCAGTAAACATTCGGATTGGTGAGAATCCGGCACTCAGTTTTGTCTTTCAAGTACTGAGGTCGTACACAGGTCTGAGTGCCGGATGCGGGTGAGGGGTGTTCGCTCGCAATTAGGGATAAGTCAAGAGGATCTGGCTCGGGAGCTAGGGCTGCCTATTACCCATAAGTAGCACTGGACTAACTAATGCTCTTCTTCCA